>JAKACS010000255.1 GCA_021821235.1 Bacillota bacterium | reverse complement strand
TCGAAAAAGTATCATCGTCCAGCCATCCATGGTTCCTTCACCTCAAAAAAATTATGACCCTTTGTACTGCGGTTCTAAACGATCCAACTCATCACTTCTTGCTTGGAGATCATTTTGTATATCTTCCATTGTCAGCATGGATTCATGAAAAATTCGTTGCGCTTCTTTATCAAGGGAATTTAGCGCAAGCGATGATAATTGCGATTTGATTGCCTTGACAGTGGAAAGTGTTTGCTTAACGTTAGAAGCAATTGTCATATGCTCACGTCCATTCGTGGCGATTGAAAAAATATGTATCAGGGTGATGGTTGGCGAAATCGCCAACCAACTTGCTTTTTACTGATTGTATTGCGGTTCTTCTGCCTGTATTTCTTGCAAGCGAGGTTCCAGGCTGTCAAGAACAGATTTTGTTTGTTGAGCGGCTTGTTGGTAAAGCTGTTTTGCGTTTTGGTTGTCAGTTGCAAGAGCAAATGTCTCAAAGCTGGCTTGAGCGCTTTTTAAGCCTGCGAGTGCTTGCTTCACTTGTGTACCTACTGTCATGGTTTTTAACCCTCTTTCGTTGAAAAATAACTTACGGAACTATTATGCCGCGTGTCCATGTTCTTATGTATTTTACATCCCGGTAGTTAAATGGTAATAATAGTAAAAAACAGATTACCAATGTACCAATAGGATATAAAACAAAAACAATATTCATGTTGGTTGCTCTGAATAAGTTGACAGTTCATGATAGGACTGTTTATAATTTTATTTCGTAACCCCTTTATTTCGTATGCGAAATATTCTACTAGGTATATTTACTATTTACAGGAAGTGAGGATGTAATGTTTGCGCTAAATAATGAAGTTCTTGAATCTTTTTTGGAAATTAACAAAGCAATTTACAGACTTGTTAAAAAAGAGGCAGACCGTTTAGGCATTACCGTTGTTCAATTAAAAACGCTTTATAAAATTTCCAATAACCCGGATATCGGTTTGGGGGAATTGGCAGAGAAATTGCGCCTAACAAACAGCACGGTAAGCGGTGTGATCGACCGTCTTGTACACAGCGGACTTGTCGAGAGGGTGATCCCGCCGGAAAATCGCCGCTCCGTATCCATTCATTTAACCCAAAAGGGGAAAGTGATGTTAGAAGAACTAACTGTATCCGATACAATTTTAACTCAAAAAATAAAGGGGTTAATGGATCTTCCTGCAGAGGAAATCCGGCATTTATTAAGATTGCACAAATTAGTTTTAGAAAAATTAACGATTGGGGAGGAGTAAAGGAGTTATGAGTACAAAGCGTTTACTACTTTTAAACGTTATCGTTTTAATTATTTTGGTTGGCGGGGGCTTTGCTGCATATTCTTACTACAATCGTTCAGTCAATTATTTAACGACTGATAATGCTCAAATTTCCGGACAGCAAGTAACAATTGCATCACCGGCTAATGGAAAGCTAGTAGATTGGAAAGGCGCTGTTGGTGATCATTTTTCCAAAAATGATGAAATCGGAACAGTAGTGACAACAGGACCAGATGGCAAACCGGTTAATATGAGCATCACGCTTCCAAGCAATGGTACTGTTGTTCAAAGCAATGCCGTTCAAGATTCATTTGTAGCCGCAGGGACACCGCTTGCGCAAGTTTTTGATTTGGATAAACTTTGGGTAACAGCAAATATTGAAGAAACAAAGATTGATCAAATTTCAGTTGGTCAAGATGTGGATGTTTCCGTAGATGCGTTTCCAAATACCACTTTAAAAGGAAAAGTAGAAAAAATCGGTTTAGCAACAGCTGGAACTTTTTCTTTGTTGCCAAACACAAACAGCACAGGTAACTACACGAAGGTAACGCAAGTTATCCCAGTTAAAATAGCCCTTGAAGATTATAAAGGACTTCAACTCGTTCCAGGTATGAACGTTACAGTAAGAATTAAAAAGTAGGTGATATGCTATGTTCATATATATCACGATTTATGTCCTTTTCAGCCTTTTACTCATTCTTATTATCAACTATGCAATCTTTAAGAAAAAAAAGAGCAGCCAAACTCAAGAACAGTATCACGAAATGAAGGAAGATAGCCAAAGCAACGATTCCCCCTTGAGTGATCAGGTAGATAAGCTGCTTGAACATCATGCCGTTTCAGAACCGGCTGTTGAATTCGTGGAAGTGGAAGTTAAACCGATTGAAATAGAGCAGCGGTCACGCCGGTCAAAACAGATGGAAACGGCAAAGGAAGGCGGCAATGGGAAGATTCTTGCCGCCTTAATTCTGGGCGCTTTTGTTGCTATTTTAAATCAAACATTACTGAACGTCGCGATCCCAAGAATCATGAATGATCTGAACATTTCCGCGAATACCGTTCAATGGTTGTCGACAGGCTATATGTTAGTAAATGGAATATTTATTCCGGTTACAGCTTTTTTAATTGAAAAGTTTGGAACAAGAAAATTATTTATTACATCTGTCTCCTTATTTACCATTGGTTCAATTATTTGTTCGATTTCAGTAAACTTTAGTATGCTTATGGTAGGACGGGTCATCCAAGCAGCGGGTGCAGGGATCATCATGCCGCTATTAATGACTGTGTTTTTTACCATTTTTCCACCGGAAAAAAGGGGGAAGGCAATGGGGATTCTTGGAATTGTGATGATTTTTGCGCCAGCAGTTGGGCCAGCGTTATCTGGGTGGATTGTCGGTCATTATTCATGGCGGTTATTATTTGACATTGTCATTCCAATTGGAATTTTGGATCTGATCCTAAGTGCGATGTGGATGAAAGATGTGACGGAAGTAACCAATCCGAAATTTGATTTTCCAGGATTAATATTTTCAACCCTTGGGTTTGGTTTTCTTTTATATGGTTTTAGTGAAGCAGGAAATAATGGCTGGTCAAGTACGATTGTGCTTACATCGCTAATTGTTGGAATCATTTCCCTAGCCGCATTCATTTGGCGAGAATTTAGCACAGATAACCCGATGCTTGATTTGCGCGTCTTTAAATACGATATTTTCGCGCTGACGACGATCATTAGTATGGTAATCAATATGGCATTGTTTGGAGCGATGATTTTGCTGCCAATTTATTTGCAAAATATTCGCGGCTTTACTCCGCTTCAATCTGGACTATTGCTGCTACCGGGTGCGATCGTCATGGGGATCATGTCACCAATTGCTGGTGCTCTTTTTGATAAAATTGGCGCAAGGTGGCTTGCCGTGACTGGTTTAATTATTACTGTAATCACCACGTGGCAATTCACATCCCTAAGCATGTCAACAAGTTATGTTCACATTATGCTTCTTTATGTGTTGCGGATGTTCGGAATGTCGTTCTTAATGATGACCGTTATAACGGAAGGGCTTAACCAACTGCCGCGTCACCTTGGTGCACACGGTACCGCTGCGGCAAATACTGCCAGACAGGTTGCCGGAAGTATTGGAACGGCTTTCCTTGTGACCATAATGTCAACAAGACAAGGTGTTCATATGGGTGAATATGGTAACGTGATCACGAGTGCAAATCCATATATTGCAAACACCTTAACCCAAATTAGCCAAGGGATAACTGGTCTCACCCATTTGCCATTGGCTGCCGGGCAACAGCTTGGAGCTTACTTGATTTACGGGCAAACGATGCGCCAAGCAACGATTGACGGTATCAATGATTCGTTTATCGTCGCTACCGGAATTGCATTCGTTGCCTTGCTGCTTGCTTTCTTTATCAAAAGAGCACAGCCAAAAGAGCATTAAATAATGGTACAAACGAGGTTCAAGAACTGAACCTCGTTTGTTATAATTAGCTTTGTTGGGAAAGTTTTCATTCCAGAATACTCTCTTCTTTTTCGGGAAAAGTATGGAAAAGAGACAGAAAACTTTACAAATGTACGTTCAGTTTCGCTATACTAAAAAGAGAGAGTAAAAGGGAAAGGGGAAAGAGAATGACAGAAACCGAAGTGAAAAGTGTTACAGAACAACAGTATTTGCTACAGAAAGTTCAGCACAAAAAACTTCCGAAAAGAAAAATCCTTCAAAGAATTATTCTAATTACGATCGGAGCTATACTAGTTGGGGTTGGACTTGAAATCTTCTTAGTCCCAAATAATGTGGTCGATGGCGGTATTACAGGCATTTCAATCATGCTTTCTTATTTAACTGGATGGAAATTAG
This sequence comes from Bacillota bacterium, assembly GCA_021821235.1. The sequence goes on along the minus strand of JAKACS010000255.1, from coordinate 1,481 downwards.
GTATCTTTATCTTCCTTCTCAATTCACCCTTCGTTTTTATTGGCTATAAGCAGATCGGTAAAACCTTCGCTTTTTCTACGCTGTATGGTATTTTCATACTCTCTGTGTCAACTGCTTTATTGTACCCCGTTCCGGCATTTACCCAAGACATATTGCTAGCAGCAGTGTTTGGCGGAATTATTCTTGGAATTGGCGTCGGAATTGTAATCCGCGCTGGCGGATCGCTTGACGGCACAGAAATTCTCGCAATCCTTTTTAACAATAAGCTGCCCTTTTCGGTCGGAGAAATCATTATGTTTTTTAATCTATTCATATTGGGAAGTGCCGGTTTTGTCTTTAGCTGGGATCGCGCGATGTATTCGTTGATTGCTTATTTTGTTGCTTCAAAAACGATCGATACGACGATTACCGGTCTGGATGAATCAAAATCGGTATGGATTATCAGTGAAAATGCCAACCAAATTGGCGAGGCGATCATGAATAGGCTAGGTCGTGGCGTTACATATATGGTTGGAGAGGGAGCGTACTCGGGTGAGGATAAAAAAGTCATTTTTTGTGTCATCAACCGCCTTGAGGAAACAAAATTAAAAGAAATTGTCTCTGATTTTGATGAAAATGCCTTTTTAGCGGTCGCCGATATCGCTGAAGTACGCGGCGGGCGATTTAAGAAAAAATATATTCATTAGATGGAAAAGTCTGTTTTATACAGGCTTTTTTTATGAAACTTTCACAAAAAAGAAATAGACATTTTTGATATTAAAGTGATATCATAATTGGTGAATAATGTTATATTTTGTTAAGGAGGGAACGTAAAAATGAAGGAAAAAGAAATGGTAAAAATAAATGGTTTTATCGGAGTGATCATCGTCATTGTCACACTTGCTTTCACCTTGTTTAGTTTCCAGCAAGCTGATGTGAATGGTAGTTCATCTATGGTGGCGATTGGCATTCTGTTTGCATTGATCAGTGTATTGCTTTTCTCTGGTTTTACAATTATTCAGCCCAATCAAGCAAAAGTTTTCACGTTGTTTGGCCGGTTTTTGGGCGTGATTAAACAGGAGGGCTTCTGGCTAAGCTACCCACTAACCTTACGAAAAACGGTTTCGTTGCGCGTCATAAATTTTAACAGTGATAAATTAAAAGTGAACGATCTTGAGGGGAATCCAATTGAGATTGCAGCAGTTGTCGTATACAAAGTTGTTGATTCCGCAAAAGCAGTTTTTGATGTTGAGGACTACAAAGTGTTTGTTCATACCCAAAGTGAAACAGGACTTCGGCATATTGCGAGCCAATATCCTTACGATAATTTTAACAATGATTACGAGCTTTCACTTCGGCAGCATTCCGATGAGGTTGGGAACGAACTGACAAAAGATTTGCAGAAACGATTGGAAATAGCAGGTGTCGATATTATTGAAGCGAGAATCATGCATTTAGCCTATTCAAGTGAAATCGCCCATGCCATGCTGCAAAGGCAGCAG
>JAKACS010000254.1 GCA_021821235.1 Bacillota bacterium | reverse complement strand
CCGGATTGGTGTTATTCACAGCTGTTGAACCGGCTGCCTTGGTTCCACTCAATCCGAGCCCTGAAACTACCATAGGTTCACCCCCTTTTCTTCGTTATAGTCTGCTGAAATGCTATGGTGTGCTTTTTTTACTTGCAGCATTTTGATTCGTCAATAGTTCGGTAAATTTTGCTGCCTGGATCGGATCCATATTCTCCATGATGCTTGCAAGAATCTCAGGCTTGACGCTTGATAAAATTTTCAGCGCTTCAGAATCGGTCATTTTCCCGATAATGGGGGCTGCCTTTTTCGGTGACATTGTTTCATAGGTTGTCACCAGATCGGAAAGCGCCCGCTTACTTTCTTTTTGGCTAGCATTCAAGCTGTCTATTTGCTGCTGTAGTCGATTGTTTTCAAGCTGAGCCTTCTGAATTTCCTGATCCTTGCTTTGCAATTTTGCCTGCAGTTGGGAAATTTTTGCTTCATCGTCTTTTACTTGAGCTTGTAAACCGATAAGCTCGTTCGCTGCTTTTTTAGTTGCAGTGCTTGAAGCATTTTTTGGAAAAACACTGCTAACAAAAGGCAATTTACCACTTAAATCTTTTGCGGTGCTAAAAACGTTAATGCCGGCAAAAGTCGTCACAATAAGCGCTACTGCAATCGCAAACAAAAGAGGAATCAGGATTACGAAAACAAACAACTGAAACGGTTTTTTTCTTTCAATCTCTTTTTCAGTTACTTCATTGTTCATTTGTTTTTTCACCATTTTAATTCCCCCGATTCATGTATTGTTGAATCGAGATTTCATCCATTTGCCTTCCCTCAGCAAATTTTTCCTCTTCCTGATAGTGAAGAAAGTCTTTTTCTCTGATTTTCTCGTACTTTTTCACTTCGACGTTTTTTTCCATCAGTTTTTCCTGAAACAGATTCATTCGGGTGCGGGCATTCATTACCATTTTTTGATAAAAATCAATACTTTTTTGCAAATTCCCAATAAATTGCTGATGATGACGGATTTCAGAGACAGTCAGTCCGTTTGACAGCTTTGCAGATTGGTAGAGCTCCATGTCTTCTTTTTTTTTCAATAATTCATACAGTTTTTCGGCAGCTTCCTCAAATTTACGGACAGCACCACTGTATTCTGCCATCGCTTCATCTTTTTCGGTTTCTTTAATATGAAGGATTTTATCAAATCTGAATTGATATACCACTGTTTATTCCCTTTCTTTCATCAGCTGAAGTAGTCGGTTAACGGACTCCTCCATCGAAACTTTCTCATTCGTTGTTTGTTTCATAAAGGACAGAATTTCCGGATAGATGGTGATCGCTTCGTCAATTTCCTTTGAAGAACCTTTTTTGTAAGCACCAATATTGATTAAATCGGCAGAGTGGATATATGTGCTAAGCTGTTCTCGTAATCTCTCAGCCGCCCGGGCATGCTCTGTTGCGACGATATTGTTCATTATCCGGCTGATACTTTTTAGGACGTTAATGGCTGGATATTGTCCTTTGTTTGCAAGCTCTCTGTCCAAGACAAAATGGCCGTCCAATATTCCGCGAACAGTATCGGCAATCGGTTCGTTCATATCGTCTCCATCGACAAGAACCGTATAAAAAGCGGTAATCGAACCAAAAGTATTTCTTCCCGTTCGTTCCAAAAGCTTTGGCAGGATTGCAAACACAGATGGAGTGTAGCCCTTCGTTGTCGGCGGCTCACCAACTGCAAGACCGACTTCCCTCTGTGCCATCGCAACCCTTGTTACTGAATCCATCATCAACATGACATTCAGTCCTTTGTCACGAAAATATTCGGCAATCGCGGTTGCTGTAAACGCTCCTTTTATCCGCATCAAGGCCGGCTGGTCAGAGGTTGCAACAACGACAATTGATCGTTTCAATCCCTCTTCGCCCAAATCTCGTTCAATAAACTCCCGAACTTCCCGACCGCGCTCACCAATCAATGCGATCACATTCAAATCTGCTTTCGTATTACGAGCAATCATGCCGAGCAAGGTGCTTTTCCCAACACCGCTGCCAGCAAAGATGCCAACTCTTTGCCCAGTTCCGACCGTTAGCAAACTATCAATCATTCGTACGCCAACTTCGATCGTCTCAGTAATTGGAGGACGTTGCATTGGGTTGGGTGGTGATTGCTCGGTCTTTACCGGCATTAGCCCTTTTGGCAGGAGCGAGCCATCAAGCGGCTGACCTAAAGAGTCAATTACACTGCCGATTAGCTTCTGACCTACTTTTACTTCGAGGGGCTTCATTGTCGTCTCGACTAAACAACCGGGTGATATTTCTTGAATTGAGGTATAGGGCATTAAAATCACAAACTCATCTTGAAAACCGACCACCTCTGCTTGAATCTTTCGCTTTTTTGCTGTACCTACGTGGATATAACAAACATCGCCGATGGAGCTTGCCGGCCCTTGCGATTCGATCATTAAACCGACTACTCTTTTCACCCGGCCAAACCGTCTAAAAGTATCCAGTCGGTCGATATGTTCAAGCAAATCAGCCGCCTTCACCCGGTTTCACCATCCAACAAATCAAGCAGTTTTGTCTTGATTTCATCCAGTTGACTATCAATGGCAGCGTCAATTCTTCCATTAACGGATTCGATAATACAGCTTCCGGCTGACAGCTTTTCATCCGGATAAATATACAAATCGGTTTCCTTTGGAAAAATCGTCATCAATTCTTCTTTTTGTGCTAATAGAAATCCGTAGTGGCTTGGACACACATGGAGTTGAATTTCGCGATATTCCTTTGCCTCATTTAACGTTCTCTTAACGATCGCTAAAAAAGTTTCTTCTGTTTCCTCCAGCTTCGTACCAATTATCCGCTCTGCCGTTTTCATGCCTAAATGAAGAATCGTTTTTTCAGCTAAAACGATTTTCGATTGATATTCTTGTTTTGCTTGTTTAACTACCTCTTTTGCTTCTATTATGATTTGCTGCCATTCCTGATAACCTTGTTCTTTCCCTAAAGCGATCCCTTCTTGATAGCCTTTTTCCCGAGCCATATCAACTTGCAACTGCTTTTCTTGCTCCCAAGCCTTCTGATCGAGTGTAATTTTTTCACGGATCGCTTGTGCTTTCTCGAATGCTTCATCAACAATTTTTGCAGCTTCTTGTTTTGCTTTTTCCAAAATGGCATCATGCTGTACATCCACTTGCCTCGATACTTCTGAAGGGTTTTCCTCAAACTGTGATTGAAAGGATTTAATTGAGATGACTTTTTTTCCTTTTGTTTCTGCAACCATCCACTGGGATTTAATTAATCTAGACAATGATATCATCTCCTCCGCCACGGGCAATGACGATTTCCCCCGCATCCTCCAGACGGCGAATAACGGACACAATCCGGGACTGTGCTTCTTCAACATCGCGCAATCGAACCGGACCCATAAATTCCATTTCTTCCTTAAAGGTTTCGACCATCCGCTGTGACATATTCTTAAAGACAATTTCCTTCACTTCATCGCTTGAAACTTTCAGCGACAACATCAGATCTTCATTGTCACAGTCTCTGAGTACGCGCTGGATAGCTCGGTTGTCGAGGGTCACGATATCCTCAAAGACAAACATTCGTTTCTTTATTTCTTCGGCCAGTTCTGGATCTTGAATTTCCAAGGCATCCAGGATCGTTCGTTCTGTTGATCGATCCACACCGTTTAAGACTTCGACAACCGCTTCAATGCCGCCCGTATGGGTGTAATCCTGAGTTACAGTTGCCGAAAGCTTTCGCTCAAGGATTTGTTCAACCTCATTGATAATATCCGGTGAGGTGCTGTCCATAACGGCAATTCTTCTCGCGATATCTGCCTGCATTTCTTGCGGGAGTTCCGATAAAATCTGACCGGCTTGAGCAGCATCAAGATACGATAAAATTAAGGCAATCGTCTGCGGATGTTCGTTTTGAATAAAATTAAGAATTTGTGCCGGATCAGCTTTACGGGCGAAATCAAATGGGCGAACTTGAAGGGAGGAGGTCAGCCGATTGATAATCACGGCAGCCTGCTCCGATCCGAGAGCCTTCTCAAGAATCGATTTTGCGTAGCCAATACCGCCCTGGGAAATATAATCCTGTGCCAAAGCAATATTGTGAAATTCCTCAAGAATTTCTTCTTTTGCCATAGCATCAACTTTTCTCACTCCGGATATTTCCAATGTCAGTTTCTCGATTTCTTCTTCACTAAGATGCTTATAAACATTCGCCGAAACATCGGGTCCAAGAGAAATAAGGAGAATGGCTGCTTTTTGTTTGCCGGATAGTTCCTTCTGTTCTTTCCTTGCCATAATTCTGCTTTCCTCCTAAAACCTAATCTTCAGCAATCCAGGAGCGCAATAGTTTTGCAAAGTCTTCTGGGTGTTCTTTTGCCATCTTTTCCAATTGTTTTTGCCTCAATGTGCTTTCAGTTTCCTGTTCCTGATTTACATCTGGTATAAATACAGGTTCAGCTGATTCAACCGCCACCTCTTTTTCCTCGTTCCGCTTCTTTCTTGCTCGCAAGAACAAAATAAGCAAGAGAATAACAGCAGCGAGCAATACTCCACCTATAAGGTAAACCCACCACGGAATTGACGTTTGTGCTTGCTGTGATGTATTCACTTTTCCATTAAACGGCTGAACGGAGACAACGATCCTGTTTTTCAAATCCTGATTAGTTAAAGGCTTTCCAGTACTGCTTTTGTCGATGGTTGTTCTGACAATGGTTCCTAAAATATTGGAAATGTCATTCACCCTGGATTGCGGCAATGATTTTGGATCAGTCGGTTTTGGCGGTTCAACCATTACTTGAATGCCTAAATCCCTGATTTTGTACGGGCTCTCAACAATCTGTCTGCGGATGCGATTGACCTCGTAATTGACTTTGTCGTCTGTTTTTTGATAATCACCATTACCGCTGCTGCCAGCGAGATAATTCGAACCGAGCGGATCTGTCGCTGTTTGTGATTGCGGTGTTCCGCCTGCCTGGCTTCCATTTCCCGTAAAGGTTTCTTTAATATTTTGGGCGCTAATCGCAATCCCCTTCATATTTTTTTTATCAACAGGCTCAACGAGGTTTTCTTCCCGCTTTTCCTGGGTAAAATCAATATCAGCCGACACAGAGACAACAACTTTGTCCTGCCCCATTAACGTGCCAAGCATGGTTTGAACTTGACGCTGGATATCGCGCTCGATTTGCTTTTTGATCTCACTTTGATTGGCAAACGTTGTTCCGGTTCCCGTTGCATTTTGCTGATTATTTATATCGTAATACTCAAAAAACTGGTTCATGATGACGATATTATCAGTAGGAAGGTTGGGAACACTTTTTGAGACTAGCTGATAGAGTCCCTTGATTTGCTCATTGCTAAACTGGTAACCGGGCTTAACGGTTAAAACAATCGATGCAGATGCCTGTTCACCTTTGTCACTGACAAAAATCCCTTTATCAGGAAGGTTGATCATTACTTTGGCATCCTGTACCCCATCGATTCCTTTAATCAAGTTGGCAAGTTCAGTCTGCATCGCATCAAGCTTAATAACATTAAATTCATTGTCTGTTGTCCCTAAGCTTGCGTTTTGGCTGAAGAAAGAATAATCGATTTGTCCTGACTTTGGAAGTCCTTCTGCAGCCAGCTGCACTTTAAGATTATCAACGACATCGCTT
>JAKACS010000253.1 GCA_021821235.1 Bacillota bacterium | reverse complement strand
GAACAGTCAATTTAACCGGCTCAATTACTGTAAAGGTAACGAAAAAAAGTTCTGAAACGTTGTTTAGCAAAATCATCGAACTTGTCCAATCAGCGCAAAGTGAAAAATCGCCATCACAGCTCTTTATTGAACGTTTTGAAGGCGCCTATGTGAAAGCCGTTCTTGCTGTCGTTGTCTTGATGATGTTCCTGCCTCATTTTCTGCTTGGCTGGAATTGGACGGAAACATTTTATCGGGCAATGATTTTATTGGTTGTCGCCTCACCCTGCGCCCTTGTTGCTTCAATTATGCCGGCGACTTTATCCGCGATTTCACGCGGCGCCCGGCACGGTATTTTGGTCAAAGGCGGCGTTCATTTAGAAAACTTAGGTCACTTAGAAGCGATTGCGTTTGATAAAACTGGCACGTTAACAAAAGGGAAACCCGAAGTAACCGAAATTATTGTCAAAGAAGGGATCCGTCGGGAGGATTTCATTTTAAAGGCAGCATCAATTGAAAACTTCTCGACTCATCCGCTTGCCCAGGCGATTGTCAAATATGCAAAAGACAATGGCAGCAAAGAGATTTTTCACCCGGATGACCTCCAAGATTTCCCTGGTCAAGGGGTTATGGCGAAAGTTGGAAATGAGGACTGGAAAATCGGCAAAATGAATTTTGTCGGTGGCAAGGAGGCTGCCGAAGCCTTTGCTGCCGGAAAGGCAGAAGAATTGGCAAGCCGCGGAAACACGCTTGTTTACGTCCAAATTGACGGGGAAGTTTCCGGAATGATTGCCTTAAAAGATACTGTAAGGCCTGAGACAAAAACAGCAATTGACGAGTTGAAAAAGGCGGGCATTTATACGGTGATGCTGACAGGCGACAGTGAAAAAACCGCCCAGGCCATTTCAGCTGAAAGCCATGTTGACGAGTTTTTGGCTGAATGCTTGCCAGCTGAAAAAGTCGAACAAGTAAAGGAATTAAAGAAACGGTTCCAAACCGTTGCCATGGTTGGCGATGGAATTAATGACGCTCCGGCTTTAGCCCTGGCGAATGTAGGCATTGCCATGGGCGAAGGTACCGATGTCGCCCTCGAAACGGCGGATATTGTTTTAATGAAAAACGATCTCCCAAGAATTGCCGAGGCCATCCAGCTGTCTAAACGGATGAATCGGATTATTAAGCAGAACGTTGTATTTTCAATCACCGTCATCGCGCTGTTAATTTCGTCCAATTTCATTCAAGTGCTCGATTTGCCTTTTGGTGTAATCGGACATGAAGGAAGCACCATTCTCGTGATTTTGAACAGCTTGCGGCTACTGAAATAAAAAGGACCGAATTCGGTCCTTTTTAGTGATATCCATTTGATCCGTTTGCTGAACCGGATGTTTTATGCTTTGGCCGGCTTTTGCCTTTTTGCTTTGTACCGCCATCTTTTTTTGTATGTTTTGTCATGTTGCATCAACCTCCATGAAAGTTGGCTTGTTTCCCCGTTTTTAGTGTGGTCATTTCTCGCCATTTCATGAAGGAAAGTTATGGAGGTTACTCGCATTTTTGTTTATTTTTTTCACTGTAAAATGCATTGATTTCGCCGCCCAAAATAATAATAAACGCCGTAATGTACATCCAGGTCATTAAGACAATGATCGCTCCAATGCTTCCATACGTGTTGGAGTAATGGGCAAAATTCCCAACATAATAGGAAAGCGCCAATGAAGATACAATCCAGCCGACCGTTGAAAAGGCAGCACCCGGGAAGGCACTCCTGCAGCGTAATTTCACGTTTGGTGCAATCCAATACAACACGGTAAATATAAGGAACAACATCAAGGCACTAAGAACCCAGCGCAGCATATTCCAGACAACAAGAAACTCTTTTGTAAAACCAAGTTGCGAAAACAGAAAAATGCCAATTTGTTTTCCAAATACAGGAAGCAAAACTGCTGCAATCAGGACAAAAACCATGCCGAAAGTCAATAAAACCGCCATCCCTCTTGAAACAATAAAGGATCGGGTTTCCTTCACATTATACGCTTTATTAAACGCGAGAACGATGGCATTGACCCCGTTTGAGGCCGACCAAATCGTGCCGATAATCCCGAAAGAAAGCAGCCCGCCACGGCGATAATCCATAATATCTTTTACATTTTTTTTGATTAAATCCATCGCTTCTGTGGGGGCAAATCCATTCAATAGACTGAGCATATAATTTTGAGAAATGGATAAGTAAGGAAGCAATGTAAATAAAAAAATAAGAAATGGGAACAGCGAAAAAAGAAAATAGTAGGCTAATTGCGCTGACATGCCTGGCAAGTCATCCTCTTCAATCCGATGCCAGAGCTTTTTTACCAATGAAGAATGCAAATCATCTAATTTCCCCACCATTCCACCTCTTTCGTTTTAAATCGCTTGCTGTCCATCAGATGATTGCGAGTCATCGTCCTTTTTCGTAAAAGTATCTTTTGTTTCTTTGAGAAGCTTTGTTACTTGGGGGGTTGTCTCCTTTAGCTCTTCCACTTTTTCCGCAATAAATGCCAAATCTTCTCCAACTTGCTCGACCGTTGTCCGTACTTTCTGGGCGGTTTCCTTGATTTGGCTTGTCACCTGTTTCGGATTTTTTACGATTACTGCTGTCCCTTGTGCAGCCTTTCTCCAGTTTTCTTTCATTGCGGCCCGCGTTTCTTTGTCTAATAAACTTATTGCACCACCTGCCAATGCTCCAATCAGCATACCTTTCCAGAATTTGTTTGAATTTGCCATGGATACCTCTCCTTAAACAAGATAAAAATTTATCATGTTCTGTATGATTTTCTTCCCGCTATTTAATGGGGACAAACTTAAATTCAGTATAAAACTTGCGCTGGCACAATTGCAAAGATGATTCTCTTTCATTTTCTTCGAACGAACCTAGCCTCTGCAAAAATTCACCCCTGTTTTCAATGATTGACATTTGGAACTGAACGTGGAAAGATGAAAGTAAAATGCGGAGAGGATGACAAGCATGGATTTATCGGTAAAAACAACTGAAAATGTGGAATACATGATTGAAGCGATAAAGGAAAAATTAAAAGTATTGAACTTGGGAGCGATTAAGCCCTCACACTTCGATGAGGAAATGTACGAGGAATTAAAAGAAATTTATGAAATGGTCATGAAAAAAAATTCCTTCAGCCCAAACGAAATGCAAGCCCTTGTCGAAGAACTCGGAAACTTGCGGAAGCAATAATTCAATTTTTAAATTTAAATAGAAAAATGGATAACCACCCGTCCATGGTTATCCATTTTTTCTTTACTGATTTTTACTTTCTCGTGCCGCTTTTTTCCGAGCTTTTTTAGCTTGAGCAAATTCTGCGGCGAATTCGGTTTCGGCTGCTTTGCCTCCACCAGTATGTGGCTGTTTTCGATTGTCATTACGGTTGGTCAATGTACTTCACCTCTTAACAGTAACTTCGAATGTTGAAAAACCTGAGAATAGCCTTGTTTGACGTTGTTTTCCAACACCAATCGTTATTTTTCTTCATTAATGCACTAATATACTAGTTTTCGGTTAACAATGAAAGAGACTAACGCATGCAGCGGATTTATTATTTCCCTAGATGCCGTATTTTCTACTTGCCGGGATGCCTCAACCATCGATAATTGGGCAACAGAAAGTACTTTGTCTTCCTTTTTTAGAATATTATTTAAAAATTTTGCAATTTCTTGATTGTATTCTTTTTTTCGTCCCTGCATAATCAGTTCAAACGTGTTATTTATGACCATAATTTCTATATTTATCGATTTGTTGTTGTTCCTGGCATAATGATACAGGCGTTCCATTGTCCCTTTAACCGTTGCAGGGTTTGAAAATAAGATTATTTGAGGTTTTTGGATGGTGCAGATCAGTTCAAAAAAAGGTTCATCGATTTTTATAATCGGGACAGATATGGAGAGTTGCACTTCTTGTAAAATGGCAATATAGTTTGTGCAAGTAATTAGGATAACATCAACATGGCATTGGGCAATCCATTCTATTTGCTCTTTAACTTTGCTTTTTGCATCCGCATTTTTAAAATTTTCATCATACATAACTCGATACATTAATCCGGGGTCAACAAAGTGGATTAATTCAACATCAAATGGAGAAAGTTCATTTTCAATATATTCTATGTTTGAATAATGGGCGTGTAAGCACCCCATTCTTTTTCCCAATTTCTCTCACCTCTACTCAATTAAACTAATTCGCAACCACTTTTGGCGGGATGCCGCTTCTAGAGAGCGGCTAAATTATTCAATTCTAATTAACCTACCGGCCTTCTATATCGAAGGCTAGTTACACCATTACAAAAGCAAACCTTTATATTTCCATTAAATGGTACATTTATCACTTTAGAATTTTCCCCATACAATACTCATCAACGTACTTTTCTTCCACTAGTATTGACTTTTCTTTTAGACCTTCTATTTTAAACCCTATTTTTTCATATAATCGTATAGCAGCAACATTATGTGTCATTACCTCACTTTATTGCTTAGCTGTTCCAAGCTGATTAACATCCATTTGAATTTTCAAAATTGTCTGTTTCATTGTTTTAAAAAGGTAAGTTTAGTTGCCATGAAACGCCAAATTGGTCGACGATCCAACCGAATTTTTTACTAAAGGCATAATCATCAAGCGGCATTAATGCTTGACCGCCTTTCATTAAGTTTGTATAAAGGCTATCGATTTCCGCTTCCGAATCACAGGTGATGAAGATTGAAAAGGATGGAGTAAATGTAAACTGATGTTTAATATTACTATCTATGCACATGAATTCCTGTCCCTTTAATGAAAAAGTGGCTTGCATCACGCTTCCCTCTTCACCTGCTTGATTGGCACCATAACGAATCATGCTGGTTATTTTTGACCCCTCAATCACAGAAGTGTAATAATTCATCGCTTCTTCTGCATTTCCTTGGAACATTAAAAACGGGGTAATCTTTCCCATTATTATACAACTCCTATAAAGTATTTTTAAAGATAGTGGATTTAATATCTTTATTTTACATTATAGTTCTTCTGTAAATTCTAAAAACAAGGATTTTAAATAAAAACCGTTCAAACCAAAAAAATTTTCAAAAAAAAAATCTTTGAGTAAACAGCTGTTGTATAATAATACTTTATGATGTATATTTATTACTATCTAATGATTGCTTGATAGTTTGAATTTGACATAACTAGTAATCTATTATCCAGGGGGATCTTCAATGCTAATTCGAAAAGCGATTATGAGCGATACAGAAAGTATTTATCAATTAATATGTGAGTATGCCAAAGAAGGAAAGCTTTTACCAAGAACTTACTCTTCCATCTATGAAAATTTACAAAGTTTCGTTGTCGCCGTTTTAGACGATGAAGTGATTGGGATTTCCAGCTTGACGATCCTTGACAGGAATTTAGCAGAGGTTAGGTCGTTGGCCGTTAGTCCTGCTTATGTCGGAAAAGGGGTCGGAAAAGCACTGGTAAAGCAAATTATAAAAGAAACGGAAAACTTGGGAATTACTAAGCTAATTTCATTAACCTATCAAATTGAATTTTTTTCGAAGCTGGGATTTAGTTGGGTCGATAAAAATGAATTACCTCAAAAAATGTGGAAAGATTGCATAAACTGCCCCAAACTGCATTCTTGTGATGAAACAGCGATGTTCGTTGATGTTT
>JAKACS010000252.1 GCA_021821235.1 Bacillota bacterium | reverse complement strand
AAGATAAAAGCCTTGTTGCGTTTTTAACCGATTTGGCGCTTGTGGCTGATATTGACTCGACGGATGACGACGATGAAAAAGCCGATTCTGTTGTCCTGATGACCCTGCACTCGGCAAAAGGCTTGGAATTTCCTGTTGTCTTTTTAATCGGCATGGAAGAAGGCGTGTTTCCGCATAGCCGCTCGCTAATGGAAGAAGCAGAAATGGAAGAAGAGCGCCGTTTGGCATACGTTGGCATTACCCGGGCCGAAAAAAATCTTTTTATCACAAATGCACAAATGCGGACACTCTATGGCCGAACGAGCATGAATCCAGCTTCCCGTTTTATCGCGGAAATCCCTGAGGAATTATTGGAGGATGTCCAAGCGGCCAATCGAATATCTACATCGTTCAGCTCACAAGGAAGATCATTTGGTGCGCAAAAACCGGCGGTCTCCCCATTTGGGAAACCGGCAACAAGAAAACCGGTCGCCCGACCGGCTGCGGCAGCAACCGGCGGCGACGAAATCGGCTGGAAGGTCGGCGACAAAGCGGAACACGGCAAATGGGGGATCGGCACCGTCGTCAGCGTCAAAGGTGAAGGTGAAGGAACCGAACTCGACATTGCCTTCCCAAGCCCAACCGGAATCAAGCGACTGCTCGCCAAGTTCGCACCGATCAAAAAAGGATAGCGGTCTTTTGCCTTTCCGCTATTTGTGGAATTCTAATGTTAAGAAAGGGTTGACTACATGGACCTAGAAGTAGCCCGGCAAAAAGCGGCTGAAATAAGAAATTTATTGAATCAATATGGCTATGAATATTATGTTTTGGATCAGCCGTCTGTTCCGGACGCGGAATATGACCGACTGATGAAAGAATTGCTTGAATTAGAGGAGCAATTCCCGGAATTAACGTCACCGGACTCTCCGACCCAGCGTGTCGGCGGCACTGTTCTCGACATGTTTGAAAAAGTGGAGCACCGCACGCCAATGCTTAGCCTAGCGAATGCGTTCAATGACCAGGATTTACGGGATTTCGACCGCCGAATCCGCCAGATTGTCGGTGATGACTTTTCCTATGTATGCGAATTGAAAATCGACGGTCTTGCGGTTTCGCTTAAGTTTGAGAATGGTTTATTTGTTCAGGGAGCCACGCGCGGAGATGGAACGATTGGCGAGGATATTACGTCCAATTTACGAACGATTAAATCAATCCCCCTGCGGCTGCGCGAAAATGTCACCATTGAAGTTCGTGGCGAAGCCTATATGCCGAAACGATCGTTTGAAGGGTTGAACAAAGCGAAGGAAGAGCGTGGCGAAGAGCCGTTTGCCAATCCAAGAAATGCTGCAGCTGGTTCGTTAAGACAGCTTGATCCGAAGATTGCGGCATCGCGGAATCTGGATATTTTTTTATACGGAATTGGCAATGTTGGGGAGACAGGCATTACCTCCCATAGTGAAGGACTCGATTATCTTGACCGCCTTGGCCTCAAAACCAATAAGGAGCGCCGCAAATGTGCAACGATTGATGAAGTGATTTCATATGTAACCAGCTGGGTGGAGAAACGGCCGCACTTGCCATATGAAATTGACGGGATTGTCATTAAAGTCGATTCGCTTGAGCAACAGGCGGAATTGGGAACGACCGCGAAAAGCCCACGCTGGGCGATTGCTTATAAATTCCCGGCAGAAGAAGTGGTCACAACCCTATTGAACATTGAATTGACCGTCGGTAGAACAGGGGTTATTACCCCAACTGCGATCCTAGAACCAGTAAAGGTTGCGGGTACAACTGTTCAACGCGCATCCTTGCATAACGAAGACTTAATCCGCGAGAAAGATCTTAAAATTGGCGACAAAGTTGTCGTTAAAAAAGCAGGCGATATTATTCCGGAAGTGGTTAATGTAATCGCTGAACAGCGGACAGGTAAAGAAACGGATTTTCACATGCCGACGGAATGCCCGGAATGTGGAAGTGAGCTTGTCCGCCTTGAGGGGGAGGTTGCCCTCAGATGCATCAACCCAAAATGTCCAGCGCAAATTCGCGAAGGCCTGATTCATTTTGTTTCCCGCGATGCCATGAATATTGACGGTTTAGGGGAAAAAGTGATCAGCCAACTGTTTGCGGAAAAATTAATTGCGGATGTGGCCGATCTTTATAAACTCTCAAAAGAACAGCTTCTCGCGCTTGAGCGTATGGGTGAAAAATCGGCAAGCAATTTGCTGCAAGCGATTGAAGCTTCAAAAGCGAATTCGCTTGAAAAACTTTTATTCGGCATTGGCATCCGTCATGTTGGCGCAAAGGCAGCCAAGACCCTTGCCCAAGTTTTTGGCACAATGGACAGGCTCGCGGAAGCAACGGGTGAGGAGCTTGTTGCCATTCATGACATTGGCGAAAAAATGGCTGATTCAATCGTGACATTTTTTCAAAAAGAAGAGGTTCACGAGCTGTTAAAGGAATTAAAAGCTGCAGGCGTCAATATGGAGTACAAGGGATTACAGCCGGTACCAGCGGAACAATTGGACTCCGTGTTTGCCGGTAAAACGGTTGTGCTGACAGGGAAATTGGAGCAGTTAACGCGAAACGAAGCAAAAGAAAAAATTGAAGCGCTTGGCGGCAATGTTTCCGGGAGTGTAAGCAAAAAAACCGATCTTGTCATTGCCGGAGAAGATGCTGGATCAAAGCTTGCGAAAGCCGAGCAGCTTCGGATTGAAGTATGGGATGAGGAAAGACTTTTAGAAGAATTAAAGAAACAAGAGGTGTGATTGGACGTGAGAAAACTCTCATTGCTGGCTCTTGCTGTTGTCTTTTTGCTGAGTGCTTGTGCCCCGAATTTACAAAAGAAGAATGAAGTCGTGCAGACAGACAACAAGGCGAAAGAGAAGGCAATTATTCCGAAATATAATATTTCCGATAAATACTATCGGACGATTTTGCCATTTCAGCCGGGAGAAACGCGCGGGATGGTCGTTAATAATTTAAATACAAGATACGACATTGATGAGTTCGAAACCGGACTGATGAGAGTTGCCCAAAAGCAATTTGACCCGAAAAAGTATTTATTCCGTGAAGGTCAGGAAATCAAAAAGGATACGGTAAAGCTGTGGCTGAACCGGAAATTTAATAAAGCACAGCTGGATCAGCGAAAACTAAAAGATGCAGAAAACATCGGTTTAAACCCGCAGGATGATGCAGGGAATAACGCTACGCCGATTTATTTGGCTCATATTTTAGAACATGATTATTTAATAAAAGATAGCAATAACAGGGTGCAGCTTGGCGGAGTCGTCATCGGGCTTGCGTTGAACTCCACCTATTATTATCAAACCGTTCAATACGGTCCGACGTATGAAAAGAAACTTTCAGATGCTGAAATCGAGACGCAAGGAAAGAAAATCGCTGCCGAGGTCCTGACTCGTTTAAGAGGAATGAAGGATTTAAAAGATGTGCCGATTACCATTGCCCTTTTTAAAACAGAAAGTAAAACGTCGGTAGTGCCAGGGAACTTCTTTGCATATGCCAATGCTTCAAAGGGAAGCTCCAGCCTGGGGAGTTGGGGAAAAGTGAATGAAAAGTATTACTTGTTCCCGTCAACAGATGCCCAAGATGCGCATCGCGATGATGTGACATCCTTTTTAAACTTCAAACAGGATGTTGAGCAATATTTTCCTAACTTTAACGGGGTGATTGGCAAGGCCTTTTATGTTGATGACCAATTACAGGATTTGAACATCTCAATTCCAATGCAGTTTTACGGAAAAACAGAAGCGATCGGCTTTACGCAATATGTGACAGGGCTTGTGATGCAGAATTTTCCAAAATATATATCCGTTTCTGTCAGCGTTACGTCCGTAGATGGGCCGGAAGCTCTGATTGTCCGCAAACCGAATCAAAGTGAACCATTTGTTTATATTTATTAACATCTCACGAGAGCCTGGCAAGAAAAAGCGCCAGGCTTTTTGCTTTAAAATAAGGACTGAATATTTCGAATAATTGTTAGACTCAAAAGAATCATGTTAAAATGAAAAGTGTAATGAATGCGCTTTACTACATAGGAGGGGAATTGAATTGATCCAGCCTTACAAGCATGAACCATTAACGGATTTTTCAGTAGAAGAAAACCGTCAAGCCTATTTGAATGCGTTAAAAACGGTTGAGAGCTATTTAGGCCAAGAGTATGAACTCGTCATTGGCGGCGAAAAAATCTCAACCGAAGAAAAAATCATTTCCTACAACCCTGCCAATAAACAAGAAGTGATTGGCCGCGTTTCCAAAGCCAATAAAGAACTTGCTGAAAAAGCCATGCAAGCTGCGGTCGAAACTTTTAAAACATGGAAAAAGACAAAAGCTGAAATCCGTGCAGATGTTCTCTTTAAAGCAGCAGCAATTCTGCGCCGCCGCAAACATGAGTTTTCGGCATTGATGACAAAAGAAGCGGGCAAACCTTGGCGCGAAGCCGATGCCGACACGGCGGAAGCAATTGACTTTCTCGAATTTTACGGCAGGCAAATGCTCAGGCTCAAAGACGGCATGCCTGTGCAAAGCCGTCCAAATGAATTTAATCGGTATGACTATATTCCCCTTGGTGTTGGAATCATCATTTCGCCATGGAACTTTCCATTAGCGATCATGGCAGGCACAACCGTAGCCGCGATTGTCTCCGGCAATACCGTTTTGTTAAAACCGGCATCGACTACGCCTGTGATCGCTGCTAAATTTGTCGAAGTGATGGAAGAAGCGGGGCTGCCAAAAGGCGTGCTGAACTTTGTTCCAGGCAGCGGCGCCGAAGTCGGCGATTATCTTGTTGACCATAAAGATACCCGTTTTGTCAGCTTTACCGGTTCCCGCGATGTCGGCCTACGTATTTTTGAACGTTCCGCAAAATTGGCGGATGGACAAATTTGGATGAAGCGGCTGATTGCTGAGATGGGCGGCAAGGATACGATCGTGGTTGACAGTGAAGCAGATCTCGAATTGGCAGCCCAATCGATCGTTGCCTCGGCCTTCGGTTTTTCTGGACAAAAATGTTCGGCATGCTCCCGTGTGGTCGTTGTGGAAGACGTTTATGACCAGGTGCTGAATCGCGTTGTCGAGTTGACCAATCCATTAACTGTCGGCAACCCGGCAGACCAAGGAAACTTTATGGGTCCGGTTATTGATCAAAGCGCTTTTGCAAAAATCAATGACTATATTGAAATTGGCAAACAGGAAGGCAAGCTGATGGCAGGCGGGGAAAGCGATGATTCCACCGGCTTCTTCATCAAGCCGACGATTTTTGCTGACCTTGATCCAAAAGCACGGATCATGCAGGAAGAAATCTTTGGCCCCGTCGTCGGTTTTACGAAAGCGAAAGATTTTACCGAAGCGATCGAAATTGCCAACAACACCGAATACGGATTAACCGGCGCTGTAATCACGAAAAATCGTGCCCATATGGAACAGGCGCGAGAAGATTTCCATGTAGGCAACCTTTATTTCAACCGCGGCTGTACAGGGGCGATTGTCGGCTATCAGCCATTCGGCGGCTTCAACATGTCCGGCACTGACTCCAAAGCCGGCGGCCCGGATTACTTGCTTTTGCATTTGCAGGCAAAAACCACTTCGGAACTTTACTAATTTACTAGATTACGTAAGGCTGATCTAAAATAGCTGCATCCATGCCGTTAAAACCATTTAAATTTCAA
>JAKACS010000251.1 GCA_021821235.1 Bacillota bacterium | reverse complement strand
CTTTCAAGCCGGAGCAATTTTTCCCTTTCACCTTCCATTAGCCTTGAAAGCGGAATGCCTGTCCATCTTGAGACAATATTGGATATTTCCTCTTCTGTCACTTCTTCCCGAAGCAGCCGCTCTTCAGTTCGCGCTGCTGTCATAGCTTCCAATTTTTTTAGCTCTCTTTCAGCTTGCGGAATTTTTCCATGCCGCAGTTCTGCTGCCCTGTTCAAATCATATTCATCTTCCGCTTTTTGCAATTCCCTGCGCAGCTTCTCAAGCTGCTCTCTTTTTTCCTGCAATTTTTGGATACTTTCTTTTTCTTGGAGCCAGCGGCCTTTCATTTCATCCGCTTGTTCTTTAAGATTGGCAAGTTCTTTTGTCAAAACCTCTAAACGTTGTTTGCTGACCTCATCTTGTTCTTTTCTTAATGCCGCTTCCTCAATTTCCAACTGCATCACTTTCCGGGTCACTTCATCAAGTTCTGTCGGCATTGAATCAATCTCCGTTCGGATCAAAGCACACGCTTCATCAACGAGATCAATTGCTTTATCCGGCAGAAACCGATCCGTAATATAACGATCCGATAAAGTTGCGGCTGCAACTAGCGCGCGGTCGTGAATTCTGACACCATGGTGGATTTCAAATCGTTCTTTTAAACCGCGTAAAATCGAAATGGTGTCTTCTACATTTGGTTCGTGAACAAGTACTTGCTGGAATCTTCGTTCAAGCGCTGGATCTTTTTCAATATATTTGCGATGTTCATCAAGCGTTGTTGCCCCAATGCAATGCAATTCCCCGCGGGCAAGCATCGGTTTTAACATATTACCGGCATCCATCGCTCCATCGGTCTTGCCGGCACCAACAATGGTATGAAGTTCATCTATGAATAATAGGATTCTTCCTTCGCTCTTTTTCACTTCATTTAAAACGGCTTTTAACCGCTCTTCAAATTCACCTCGGAATTTGGCACCTGCAATCAATGCACTCATATCAAGCGAGAAAATCGTTTTATCTTTTAAACCTTCCGGAACATCTTTTCTGACGATACGTTGGGCGAGACCTTCCACAATCGCTGTCTTTCCAACACCCGGTTCCCCAATTAGAACCGGATTATTTTTTGTCTTTCTCGATAAAATGCGAATGACATTGCGAATTTCTGCATCCCTGCCAATGACCGGGTCAACTTTTCCTTCCCTTACTTCAGCAACAAGATCCCTACCATATTTTTTTAACGCTTCATAGGTTGCTTCAGGATTTTGTGATGTCACGCGCTGATTCCCCCTTATTTCCTTAATTGCTTGCAAAACTTCCGCTGCAGAACCACCAAAATTGCGAAATGCTTTTTTTAGTCCAGAGTCATCTACATCAAGTGCCCCAAGCAATACATGCTCAACAGACAAATATTCATCGGAAAACTGCTTTGCTTTTTCTTCTGCCTTAACAAAAATCCGCTGCAGCCTTGAACTGATATAAACTTTCCCCTGCTCAACACCCGTACCGCTAACTTGTGGCTTTTTCTTGATTTCGTTCTGCAAAAATTCAAGAACCTTTTCACTTGAGATCCCTGCCCTTGCAAAAATGGTGCGTAGCAAGCTTTCCTCTTGGCTCATTAAGGAAACAAGCAAATGAGGTTCATCGACTTCTTGATGATTTGATTTGATCGCTAACGATTGTGAATCGAGCAGCCCCTTTTGCAGATGTTCTGTCATTTGATTCAAATCCATCAAACGATCACTCCTTTTTGACCTTTTTTGACCTTTAACCCCATTATAGACCATGCATGTATGAAAGAAAAGCCATCCGCATGGATGACTTTTCAACGTTTTATCCCGTCTTATGGTTTTCTGCTGTACGTCCAAACGCGGTTGTGATTGGATGTTTCCGGAAACGAATCCCCGGCATTTAATTTGACTTTTTGCGGATTGTTGACATTGCTTCCGGTTTCCCCAATTTCAATATAAACACCATTATTTGGCGCTTTTTGGCCTGGTTTAAATTGACGGTTTTGACCCAATTTCCATACCTCCTTACAAATTGAAGACAGTCGTTCATTTTAAAGCAACTGCGCCCAAACCCGTTCTAGTTTTGAGTACAGGCGAGTTGACTTTATTATTTCCGGTTGGGCTTTTTTCTATTTTCAGCTTTCGACAAATATTTCCCCGGTAATAGAAATGTAATTATGACAAATCTATGAATTCAATCCTGCTAATATTGCGAACAATTGCAAATAAACAATATAATGATGTTATTAATATTTCGTTAGCGGACCCGTAAAACGGTTTATTCTAAATGAGCGATTCAGTTCGCCCCTTATAAAGGTGGTTACAATATGCAAACGGCCAAAGAGCTACCAGCATCCATAAGTGAACTTTTCGAATTGGTCCATCATATAAAAAAAATGGAAAAGGGAACTTTTTTGTTTCAAGAAGGAAGCTTTGCAAATGAACTTTTTATTGTCAAAAGCGGCATGGTTCATTTGACTAAAGTGATTCCAGACGGTAGAGAATTGAGTTTAAGAATGTGCACAACCGGCGATCTCATTGGCGAGATTGATTTATTTTGCCCATCCGAGCGGTATTTATTAACCGGACGGGTTACAGAGAGCGGAGAAGTTGCCGTAATCATGAAAGACACGCTTGAAGATAAGCTGTCACATAACCTGCCGCTCGCCTTGGAATTTATGAAATGGATGAGCCTCCAATACCGAAAATCACAAACAAAATTTCGTGATTTGGTTCTTCATGGAAAAAAAGGTGCATTGTATTCCACCTTGATTCGCATCTCCAATAGCTATGGAATAAAAACGGATAATGGCATCTTGATTAAGCTGCCGCTAACAAACCAGGAATTAGCAAATTTTTGCGGAACGTCAAGAGAAGTGGTAAACCGATTATTAAGTGATTTGCGCAAAGCGAATGTTCTCTCTGTTGATAAAGGGACAATCACCATCCACGATCTTGAATATTTAAAAGTAGAAATTGACTGTGAAAACTGCCCAATTGAAATATGCAGAATAGATTAAGGAAAGCAAAAACAGCCTGCTGTAGGCTGTTTTTTTAGTTTACGATGATTTGAACAGCTGTGATCGCAAAGAAAATTGCAGCATTAATGATTTCATAAATCCCGACTTTTTTGGTTGAAAGCGGTTTTCCATAAAAAACCACTGCCCTGAATAAACTGGGCAAAACGGCAATCGCTGCGATCCAATAGCCGAACGCAAGCCAGATCAACGGAAGGATCAAGTGAAAGATCCAGGATAGCCATTTAAACTGCGGGTTCTTTCTTTCGCGGATCATGGTTTTGACATAAAAAGTGCTGCCAACAAAAAAAAGCACGGATGTGGAAAAAACAACGATGGATTCGCTCGTAACGATTCGGCTGCTTAAAAAACTGCTTGCCAGACTGGCAAAAGAAAAAGCAAAAATCGCGCTTAGATCATTGATAAACGCACGGTCTTTATTTCGGGAAGAATAAAAAGCATTAATAATAAAAAACGGTATCATCAACAAACCGAAGTAAACAACGGCTGGATTTTTAGCAAGCGGAAACAGCAATAAGAGCACAGCTGGAATCAAATAACGGACTGTCCAGCTTGTATAGAAGGCCATTTTTTTCTTTTTAACCAAAAGCAGCATCGGATAGGTAGCCAAGTATAATAATACCCATCCAAGAAAAAACGGAATATCCTGCCAGACAAATCCACCTGCGATTACACCAAGCCAAAAGGGCACCGTCACCATTGCCCAGGCTCCGTGTTGTTTTGGTATAAATAGTTTCATCCTTCACCCTCCTCTCGCTCATCCCTACTATAAGCGAGGAACCGAAAAAATTAAGTGAATGATGTCACACTAATCGAAGCCCATTTAGGCAATTTATTTAATCTTTTCAATAGAAAAAGAAGGCCTCAGCCTTCTTTTTCCGACTCTATATCAACAAACATAATATCCCCTATCGCTATTATAACGGAAATAGCAGGAAATTGCATTTAAAATCGTAACAAAATTGTCACTATTTCGAATCGGAGTGAATCCGTTTTATATGCTCCTCAATGTATTGAACCGTCCAGTTCATTCCATGCTGGTCATTGATAAGAAATGACGGAACCGAAGAAATGGATTTGAACTGTTGTTGCAAAGCTTGTTCCCATACCAGTACAATTTTGATATTGCTAATGAAATGCACTAATTCAAGATCTTTTGTTTCTTTTACTAGCAATAGTTTTGGATAATCTTCTTTTTTGTGGCCTTCAATTAAAATGATATCGGGCTGAAAAAAACGGATCAGCTGAATTTCCTCGGCTAAACTCCATGACGGCTGATCCGCTTGCAGAATCAGCCTTCCGCCGCCTTCTACAATCGCCGTTCGAGCTCCAGCAGCGACATGCTTCACAGAATCTTTTGTTTCAACTAGTTCAGGCCGGCCCCCATGGCCATGGTGCTTAATCACCGCAACTTGCCTTTCAAGCTTATTCAATTCCTTTATCAATGTGGTAACAATCGTCGTTTTTCCGCTATTTTGATAGCCAACAACTTGGAAAATAAAAGGATTTACCAAGGCCACTCACTGCCGGTTTGATCCTCAAGCAGCAAGACTTCCACATCTGTTCCCACTTCATATCCTCTTGTGCCGCCAGGAAGAATCATCAACGAGTTGGCACCTGCAAGACTCATTATAATATTGGATTTATCCACACCGCTTGGCGACACCTTAAGTCTGCCTTCCTCGATTATTGTTGTGCTTCGGACAAAGCGGGTAAAAGGATTTGCTTTTAGAAAATCGGCGCCAAGAACGGCTTTTTCTTTACGTAAATGCGGTTTTGGTGAAAACAGCATTGTCCGAATGATTGGGCGGGCAAACAATTCAAAACCAACATAACAGGCAGATGGATTGCCGGATAGACCAAACAAAATTTTTCCATTGTACTGCGCCACCGTAGTTACACTTCCAGGTCGCATTGCTACTTTGTTGAACAACACTTTTGCTCCGAGCTTTTCATAAATTGCCGGCAAGTAATCAAAATCACCTACAGAGACCCCACCGGTGGTAATGAGAAGATCCACTGTTTCGATCGCCTCTTTAACTGCTTCAAAACATGTATCGAACACATCAGGCAGTTTGCCGAAGTAACGGACTTCCCCCCCGACCCTTTCAATTTGCGCGATAATCATATGGGAGTTGCTGTTGCGTATTTTCCCGGGAACGAGTGGTTCATCGACTTCAAGTAATTCTGTTCCCGTTGCGAATAAACCAATAATCGGTTTTTTGGCGACAGGAACTTTCGCATAGCCAAATGTTGCGAGTATTGCCTGAATACCAGGGTTAATCCTTGTCCCCTTTTTCACCAGCACTTCGCCTTCTTTTGCATCCTCAGCACGAAAGGAAACATTTTCACCTTTTTTAAAGCTGCGCTTAATTGAAATAAAGGGTTTGCCGTTTTTTTCAATCGTTTGCACCACTTCGAGCATAGCGACGGCGTCAGCACCTTCCGGCATCATTGCACCTGTCATGATTCTAACAGCTTGGTTTTCTTTCACTACTTTTTCTGATACAGCTCCTGCACCAATATGGTCAATCACTTCCAATTCGATGGAGTTTGATAGTGATGCAATGCTTGTATCCACACTGCGAATGGCAAACCCGTCATAGGGAGCACGATCAAAATGCGGCACATCGTTTGTTGCCATCAAA
>JAKACS010000250.1 GCA_021821235.1 Bacillota bacterium | reverse complement strand
AATCCCCTTAATGGGCGATATTATTTTTCAAAGTGTAATTGAAGAAGAAAGCGGTGGAGCGGGAACACTGGCCGCGATACTTCGTGGGTATCGTGCAGATGGCGCCTTGATTCCCGAGCCAACAAACATGAAAATTTTCCCGAAACAGCAAGGGTCAATGTGGTTTCGGATCATTGTCAACGGGAAGGCTGCACATGGAGGAACGAGATATGAGGGTGTCAGTGCCATTGAGAAAGCCACATTGGTTGTCGAGCAAATTCAAGAGCTTGAAAGACTGCGAAATCAAAAGATTTCTGATCCGCTTTATGATTCTATACCAATTCCAATTCCGATTAATATTGGGAAAATGGTCAGCGGACAGTGGCCATCCTCTGTTCCTGATCAAGCTGTCATTGAAGGCAGAATGGGGGTAAGCCCCGAAGAATCGATGGAACAAGCCATTCAGGAAATGGAATTCTGTTTAGAAAAACTTAATCAACGAGATGATTGGTTTCGCTTGCATCCGCTGAAGATTGAATGGTTTGGTGCAAAGTGGATTCCCGGCCAAATTGCTGAGGACCATCCGCTCGTTACTGTACTAAAAGAAAGTTTTCAGATGGTAAAAAACAAAGCTCCGATTGTGGAAGCAAGTCCTTGGGGAACAGATGGGGGGCTTCTGTCGACGGTTGCAAATGTTCCGGTTGTTGTTTTTGGTCCTGGGATTACCGAAACAGCGCATGATGCCAATGAACATATTGAACTTGAAGAAGTGTTTGCCACAAGTGAAATCATTGCTAACACACTAATTGAATGGTGTGGAGCGGCCGATTAGGAAGCTGACACCAAACTAAAAGGTGGTGAAATAGTGGCCGAAATTGCAAAAACTGTAACGATTCACGGGAACCATTTTTACCTTGAAGCATACATGGATCCATTTAATAAAAGAATGCGGATTGATGATTATCGCGGCAATCTGACCGATTTAATAAAAGCGGCGGAAGAATTGGCGGAACAAATGTCAGCAGAGAAGATCATCTTAAAAGCGCGATACGAACATTTGCTTGATTTTATTGAAAAAGGCTTTCAACTGGAAGCTATGGTTGATCACTATTTTTTGGGATCCAATGCTTTTTTTTTAACAAACTACCGGTCGGTTGAACGCAGGAAAAACGAGCATTGGCTAGCTGAAGATACCATCATTTGCGACCTTTATGATCGAAAAAAGCCTGATCATACTTCTCTCCCGCCAAAAGAATATGAATTAAAAATGGCTGGAGAAGACGCTGTAGCCGAGTTGGCTGCTCTTTATCGCCAAGTTTTTCAAATTTATCCGACGCCGCTTCATGATCCGGAATATATACGAAAAACGATGAAGGGGGGAACGATTTATTACGGCTATTTTTATAATGGAAAAATTGTCAGTGCGGCATCGGCAGAAGTACAATATTTTTATAAAAATGCCGAACTGACTGATTGTGCAACATTGCCAAATCATCGGCAGCACGGACTGATGAAATGGCTCTTGAAAGAGCTTGAGAAAGAATTGAAAAAACAGGATATTTATTGCGTTTATTCGTTGGCAAGGGCACTTTCGTTAGGAATGAATGCTGTGCTTTTTCAACTGGGCTACAAATACCGTGGCCGGATGGTCAATAATTGTTATATTTATGATAAACTCGAGAACATGAATGCCTGGGTAAAGAATCTTGCAGACTGCTAAATTATCGGCAGGCCGTGCCGAATTTTCGGCACTTTCTCAACAGAGCAAGAGGGGGGCTTTAAAAATGAGCCAATCAACAGAGTTGACGAGCGAGGTCCTCACCGCCATTTTAAAGAGCATTGATGAAGGAATTCATGTTGTCGATAAAGAAGGGAAAACAATTTTTTATAATGAAGTGGCTGCCCGCCATGACGGAATGGCAGTAAAAGAAGTGCTGGGCAAACCGTTACTGGAAGCTTTTCCTTCACTTTCAAGCGAAACGAGCACATTGCTCAAGGTAATTAAAACCGGAAAACCAATTTATCATCAAACACAAGTGTATGTCAATGTACATGGGAGAAGAATCGATACGATCAATACCACCTTGCCGCTTCTTTTAGATAAAAAAGTGATTGGGGCGGTCGAAATTGCAAAAGATTACTCGCGGATTAAGCTGCTGGCAAATCGGCTGTTAGAGCTGCAAAAAGGGTTGAGTGACGGAAAAGACAGGCAACGGGGAAAATATACAAAGTATACGCTTAGTGATTTAAAGACAGTTAACCCGCAATTTGTAAAAATGAAGGAGGAAGCAAAGAAACTGGCAAAATCCGTTTCTCCGATTCTTGTATATGGTGAAAGCGGAACAGGAAAGGAACTGTTCGTTCAAGGCATTCATCAAGAATCATTACGGGCTATTGGCCCGTTCATCGCCCAAAATTGCGCAGCCATCCCGGAAAGCTTATTAGAGGGCATCCTGTTTGGAACGGCGAAAGGAAGCTATACAGGGGCAGTGGAGCGGAAAGGACTGTTTGAGCTTGCTGATGGCGGAACTCTTTTTCTTGATGAGCTGAATTCCATGCCAATTGAGCTGCAGGCTAAATTACTGCGTGTTTTAGAAGAAGGAATGATTCGCCGGGTAGGTGGAGGGGAAACGATATTTGTTGATGTTCGGGTGATTGCCGCCATGAACGAACATCCAGAGAAAGTCCTACGGGATGGCAAACTTCGATATGATTTGTATTACCGCCTGAATGTATTTACGTTTGCACTCATGCCGTTAAGGGAGCGAAAGGAAGATATATTGTTGCTCGCCGATCATTTTCGGCAAAGCTTTAACCAGATGCTAACCAAAAATATTCAAGGTTTGGAAGAGAGACTGAATGAATTTTTTCTGTCATATGCTTGGCCGGGAAATGGCCGGGAACTTAAACATGTAATGGAATACATGATGAACCTTAGCGATCATACCTATTTGATGGTCACAGATTTACCGCCGATGTTAAAACAAAAGGCTATTCATTCGTCGGCAATATCAGGGAAATCCAATTCGCTAATTGCGAATTTAGCAGAAGTGGAAAAAGATTTAATTGAAAAAGCGTTAAACGAAACAAAAGGGAATATCAATCAAGCAGCGAAATGGCTTGATGTACCGCGGCAAACATTACAATATAAGTTGAAAAAATACGGTCTAATTGTAAAAGAGCGCTGAACTTTCGGCGCTCTTCTGTGTTCTTTTTTTGTTCACTAGACCGTATTCCCCTATTCCGGGTTGGCACAAAACTTGCATGAATAAAAAGCAATACTTCGCAAAGGGGATGATTTTAAATGAAACAAACTTTATATAAACCTAAGAGGCATTGGAAAGAGATTGAACTATGGAAAAATGTCACAGATGAGCAGTGGAATAACTGGCTTTGGCAATTGACCAATACAATTCGAACATTGGAAGATTTAAAAAAGGTGATTCATTTAACGAACGAAGAAGAAGAAGGGGTGAGGATTTCAACCAAAACCATTCCGCTTAATATTACCCCTTATTATGCTTCGTTAATGAATCCAGACGATCCGCGCTGCCCGATTCGAATGCAATCGGTTCCCGTTTCGAAAGAACTATCAAAAACGAAATACGATCTTGAAGATCCGCTCCATGAAGATGAAGATTCACCGGTTCCTGGTTTAACGCATCGTTATCCGGATCGCGTGCTTTTCCTTGTTACCAATCAATGTTCGATGTATTGCCGCTACTGTACGAGACGGCGCTTTTCCGGTCAGATCGGCATGGGGGTGCCGAAGAAACAATTGGATGCTGCAATCGCCTATATTCGCCAAACCCCGCAAGTAAGGGACGTATTGATTTCAGGAGGGGACGGTCTTTTAATCAATGATCAAATTTTGGAATACATTTTAAAGAATTTACGGGAAATTGACCATGTCGAAATTATTCGCATTGGAACAAGGGCACCGGTTGTTTTTCCGCAGCGAATTACCGAAAATCTCTGCACTATTTTAAAAAAATACCACCCGATTTGGCTGAACACACATTTCAATACCTCAATTGAAATAACGGAAGAATCGAAACGGGCTTGTGAAATGCTGGCAAATGCTGGTGTGCCGGTTGGGAACCAGTCGGTCATCTTGGCAGGGATCAATGACAGTGTGTCAATCATGAAAAAATTGATGCATGACCTTGTTAAAATCCGCGTCCGGCCTTACTATATTTATCAATGCGATTTATCAGAAGGAATTGGTCATTTCCGTGCTCCTGTGTCCAAAGGACTGGAAATCATCGAAGGCTTGCGCGGACATACTTCTGGGTATGCCGTACCTACCTACGTTGTAGACGCACCTGGCGGCGGTGGTAAAATCGCTTTGCAGCCTAATTATTTACTTTCTCAAAGCCCTGAAAAAGTTGTGCTCCGCAATTTTGAAGGGGTGATTACTTCCTATCCGGAACCACAGGATTATGTTCCGGGCAGAGCGGAAGAATATTTTAAAGAAATTTTTGCAGACATGGCTGAGAAAAGATCGCTAACAGGAATCGCTGGAGTCATGCAGGATGAACAGTTCAATCTTGTCCCTGAAGGACTCGCAAGGCTAAACCGGCGAAAAGCATATGCGGAAGATCCAACCCATCTGTCTTTAAAAGAAAAGCGGGAAAAACGCGATGAATTGAAAGAAAAAAAGTTTAAAGCACTTATTGAACAGGAAAATACAAATCTTCAGCACCCTGACGGCAATACATCTGAAAAGGGTGAACACTAAATGGATCTATGTGCATGGTGCGAAAGTGAGCACATTACAACCAGGCAAGAAAGTGTGTTTTGGGAACTGCCAGATGGAGGAACGAGGGCGATCGAAATCAAACAGGCCCCTGTTATTTCTTGTGCGAGCTGTGCAATGAATTATTTGGATGATCAAATCATAAAAGAAATTGAGGATCAATTACTGTTGATTGACCCTATGCAGCTAGGAAAAAATATTACCTTTCAAGAATTAATGAAGATCCCAAGAAGATTGAAAAAAAATTATTTTGATTTTTTCACCTAAGAACAGTTATAGTAGCTGTAAGATAGACCAAAATTAGAAAGGCGTTTGAATGATGAGCAAATCTTTTTACCACTTTTTAATGAAATACCGTCATCCGGCACCAAAAGATGCTATTAGCCGATTTGCCAACCAGGCTTATGAAGATCATAGTTTTCCAAAAACAGCGGAAGATTATCATGAAATCAGTTCGTATCTGGAATTAAATGGACATTACTTGGCTAGTATGACTATTTTTGATGAAGCTTGGCAGCTCTATCAATTATCTGAGTTAAAGCTCTAATGTGTAGTTCTTAGTCGCCTGGATCCCCCGGCGATTTTTCTTTTTTCAAAACCCGTGCGCTTCTCCTTAATCGGTGCATATAATATGGTAATTAATTTTCACGACGCGTCATTGAGGGGATGGAGGAATATGGAGAAAAGGAAGAAGCCGAAATATAAAATCGGTGATACAGTCGTGATAACGATGTATGGGACGGTTGGAAAAGTAACAGATGTTAAATGGCTTGATGAGAAATATGTATACGAAGTGAATAAAAGTGAAGGCCTTTATGTAGAATCAGCACTTCAACTACTCTCAGAATATGAGGGAAATATTATGGAACAGGAACAAATTGATATTGAATATAAATATTTTTTCGGAGACTTGGTACAAGTCAGCGGGTATGGGTCTGATTTAT
>JAKACS010000249.1 GCA_021821235.1 Bacillota bacterium | reverse complement strand
AGGCGGCTACAAAACAAGCGGCGGTTTGCACGGTGTTGGTGCTTCAGTCGTTAACGCCTTGTCGGAGTGGCTTGTGGTTACAATCAAACGCGATGGCTTTGTGTATGAGCAGCGCTTCGAAAAGGGCGGAAAGCCTGCAACCACATTGGAGAAAGTTGGTAAAACGAATCAAACCGGGACAACGCTTCATTTTAAACCCGATCCCGCGATTTTCTCGACAACAACATACAACTTTGAAACATTGTGCGAAAGACTAAGAGAATCTGCTTTTCTTTTAAAAGGATTGAAGATTGAAATCATTGATGAACGCAATGATGGTCATGAAATTTTTTATTATGAAAATGGTGTCGAAGCATTCGTTGAATACTTGAACGAGGAAAAAGATGTACTGCACCCTGTTGTCAGTTTTGAGGGAACGCAAAACGGAATTGAAGTCGAATTTTCGTTTCAATTTAATGACGGCTATTCGGAAAACGTTCTCTCCTTTGTCAACAATGTCCGGACGAAAGACGGCGGAACCCATGAAGTTGGGGCAAGAACTGCAATGACTCGCGTGTTCAACGATTATGCCCGAAAAGTTTCGCTGCTGAAGGAAAAAGACAAAAATCTGGAAGGTACCGATATTCGCGAGGGATTAGCTGCGATCATTTCTGTTCGGATCCCGGAGGAACTTTTGCAGTTTGAGGGTCAAACAAAAGGAAAACTGGGCACCAGTGAAGCGAGATCCGCTGTTGATTCAGTCGTCTCCGAACATTTGTCTTATTTTTTAGAGGAAAACCCCGATATTAGTTCTTTGCTCATCAAAAAGGCGATCAAAGCTTACCAAGCTCGCGAGGCGGCACGGAAAGCACGTGAAGACGCCCGCAGCGGCAAAAAAAGAAAACGTTCCGAAACAGTATTATCCGGTAAACTTACTCCTGCCCAATCGCGAAATCCGCAAAAAAATGAGCTCTATTTGGTAGAGGGTGACTCTGCAGGAGGTTCGGCCAAACAAGGGCGCGATCGCCGCTTTCAAGCAGTTCTCCCGCTAAGAGGTAAGGTCATCAATACTGAAAAAGCAAAACTGCAGGACATTTTTAAAAATGAAGAAATCAACACAATGATCTACGCAATCGGCGCTGGCGTAGGCACTGATTTCAACCTCGATGATGTTAATTATGACAAAGTGATCATTATGACCGATGCCGATACCGACGGCGCCCATATCCAAGTCCTGCTGCTCACTTTCTTTTATCGCTATATGAAGCCCCTTGTTGAAGCAGGTAAAGTGTTCATTGCCCTTCCGCCGCTTTATAAAGTCAGCAAAGGAACTGGTAAAAAAGAAGTCATTGAATATGCCTGGGGCGAAGATGAACTGAAAGATGCGATCAAAAAAATCGGAAGAGGCTACATCATCCAACGGTATAAAGGGCTTGGCGAAATGAATGCCGATCAGTTGTGGGAAACAACGATGAATCCGGAAACACGAACATTGATCCGTGTCAAAATCGACGATATCGCGAGAGCTGAACGTCGGATAACTACACTTATGGGCGATAAAGTCGAGCCACGAAGAAAATGGATTGAATCCCATGTCGCTTTTGGTTTGGAAGAAGAGGACACCATTCTTGAAAACGAAAATCTCACGGTTTCCGAGGAGGCAGTTGAGAAATGAGTACTGTAGAAAAATTTCGTGATCTGCCGCTTGAAGATGTCCTTGGCGACCGTTTTGGCAGATACAGTAAATACATTATCCAGGAACGGGCATTGCCAGATGCACGAGATGGTTTAAAGCCTGTACAAAGAAGAATTCTCTTCGCCATGCATACAGAAGGGAATACCCATGACAAAGGTTTCCGCAAGTCAGCGAAAACAGTCGGAAATGTTATCGGCAATTATCATCCGCACGGTGATTCCTCTGTCTATGAAGCAATGGTCAGGATGAGCCAAGACTGGAAAGTTCGCAATGTTTTGGTCGAAATGCACGGCAATAACGGTAGCGTTGATGGCGATCCGCCGGCAGCAATGCGTTATACCGAAGCAAGGCTATCAGCAATTGCAGCGGAACTGTTGCGTGATATTGATAAGCAAACCGTTGAATTTATCCCGAATTTTGATGATACGTCAAAAGAGCCAACCGTTTTGCCAGCAATGTTTCCAAATTTGCTTGTCAATGGCTCCACTGGAATTTCTGCCGGTTATGCAACCGAAATTCCGCCACATCATCTTGGTGAAGTCATTGATGGTGTGATATTGAAAATGGATCATCCCAATGCTAGCGTTGACGAACTGATGACGGTTGTAAAAGGGCCTGATTTCCCAACAGGCGGGATTATTCAGGGAATTGACGGGATCAAAAAAGCTTATGAAGGCGGTAAAGGGAAGATTATAATTCGTAGCAAAGCGGAAATTGAAGATCTCCGCGGGGGCAGACAGCAAATTGTTGTAACAGAAATTCCGTTTGAAGTGAACAAAGCCAATCTCGTCAAAAAAATCGACGAATTGCGACTTGATCGAAAGGTTGAAGGCATTTCTGAGATTCGTGATGAAACCGACCGAACCGGACTTCGTATCGTCATTGAATTAAAAAAAGATGCAGATGCGGAAGGTGTCCTTGCCTATTTGTATAAAAATACCGATCTGCAAGTGCCTTATAATTTTAATATGGTAGCGATCCATAATCGGCGCCCGAAATTAATGGGGCTTAGGGAGCTGCTTGATGCTTATATTGAACATCAAAAGGAAGTTGTCACCCGAAGATCGGAATTTGAACTTAATAAAGCAATGGAACGCCAGCATATTGTAGCAGGCTTAATGAAGGCTTTGTCGATTCTCGATGAAGTGATTGCAACCATCCGTGCTTCAAAGGATAAACGCAATGCTAAAGACAATTTAATTGCCCGGTACAGTTTTACCGAACCCCAGGCTGAAGCCATTGTCTCCTTGCAGCTTTATCGGTTAACCAATACGGATATAACAGCATTGCGAACGGAAGCCGACGAGCTTGCGAAAAGAATCACTGAATTAACAGCTATTTTGGATAGTGAGAAAAAGTTACTCTCCGTTATTAAGAAAGAATTAAAAGACGTGAAAAAACGCTTTGAGGACGTACGCCGATCGAAAATTGAAGCGGAAATTGAAGAGTTAAAAATCAATCTTGAAGTGATGGTACCAAGCGAAGATGTGATTGTGACCGTCACGAAGGAAGGCTATGTCAAGCGGACAAGCCTGCGATCCTTCACGGCATCCAATGGCCAGGATTTCGCCATGAAAGATACCGATTACTTGCTGGCACAGTTTGAATTGAACACAAAAGATGTGCTGCTATTGTTTACAAATAAAGGGAATTATTTATACTGTCCGGTTCACGAACTCCCGGATATTCGGTGGAAAGATCTTGGTCAGCATATTGCCAACCTTATTCCAATTGAACGCGATGAAGAGATTATTCAGGCAATCCCTGTTAAAGATTTCGAGCTGGATGCTTATTTGCTGTTTGTCACGCGCAACGGCATGGTCAAAAAAACGGAATTAAAACAGTACAAAGCTCAAAGATATTCCAAACCGCTTGTTGGCATTAATCTCAAAGACGACGATCAAGTAATCGATGTTTATCTCACAAACGGAACGAATGACTTGTTTTTGGTCACACATTATGGCTATGCTTTATGGTTTGATGAACAAGAAATTAGCCTAGTAGGAGCAAGGGCAGCAGGTGTTAAAGGCATAAACCTTAAAGAGGACGATTATGTCATTGGCGGAAAACTCATCGATCAAACCATTAAACAGTCGATTGTCATTGCTACTCAACGCGGTGCTGTTAAAAAGATGAAATTAACTGAGTTTGATAAAACGACCCGGGCAAAACGCGGTATCGTCATTCTAAGAGAACTAAAGAAAAATCCGCATCGAGTGATTGGCTTTGTCGTGTCAACCGACACAGCTGAAATTTACGTGCAGACAGAAAAAGGGAAGTTCGAATCGGTTTTAGTAAGCGAATTGAAATTTAGTGACCGTTATTCAAATGGTTCATTTATCCTTGATGAAACGGATAGCGGAAAAGCTGTATCTTTACGCAAAGTAGAAGTGCAAGCTAGTGAACCGCCAAGTTAAAGAAGCGTTTGAAGACTAATAAATGAACCGAGAAGAGAAAGGGAGGAAAAATTTCCTTCCTTTTCTGTTTTTATAGAAATAAATGTAAATTTCCGTAAATCGGTGTTGTTACTGAAGTGATAAGGGTATAGATGGCGAAAACCCAGCTGAGTAATTTTAATCCACTGAGATCGCTGACAATCTGCGGCATTGCGGTGCTAACCACTGTGACATCAATGGCAACCAATAGAATAGCAACCAGCATCGCAATTGTTACCATCTTACGATTCGTTGATGTTTTTGGCATCCTTTCATCTCCTTTTCAGTTCAATTTGGTGAAGTGAGGGTAGACAAAGGGAAGATTAGGCATGAGTATATTTATTCCTTCAAAATTGACTGTTGAACTGCAAGCACCTGCAACTGCTTTTCGTCCGGTGGAAGGCAGGAAATATACCTTGATCCATTCAGATGTGTCTGGGCAATTGTTTTTAGCAATTGGCAACAAATTCGATTATAAAAAAATGAATCAAAAAGACCGAGATGAAGTCCTCGCTGAATGGAAAAGACAAATGGGGGAATTTGTACTATGGGGTCAGGTATATGTTAGCGGTGGAGAATTCGATGAAAAATACGCTAAAGTCCGCTATTTGATTTTCAAAAAAGAACTGGATTTAGCCCTAAAGCAATGATTTATGGAGACCAAACGCTTTTTACTAGTTTCCCATGGCTGTTGGATGCGCCCATTTATATTCAGTTTGAATCGGAATTTCCACAATATAACCAAATTTTGTATTACGGAAGACCACGCGATTTTCTATATACGACAACACAACAAACCGTTTCATGAACAGATGATGTCGCCGAGCAAGCAGCGAGTTACCATATGATAAAAACGCATTGAGGGAAACAATAAACCTCAGTGCGTTTTTTGTTAATGAAGTAGATATTCATAATAATATTATGTTAACGGCTTTAAAAATTTGCTAAAAAATGAGGAGCTTTTATAGGAATAATTCATTCGGGCAAATCAAGCAAATCATTTCAGAGAGTTATAAATTTTTTTCGTCTCACTATCTAGAGTATACTTGGATAATGAAACAGTTTTCCTTGTTTTAGTATTGGTTCCTAGAATATATGTTATGTTAACTAAAAATGATATGCCTACACCTCCCTGTTTTCCAAGATTTAAGATTGTTCAGTCCTTCATTCCTTTGCGGAACTACTATGACCTCTGCTGACTTCTCACGATAAACCTTTTCCGACTGAATTCAATTCATTCGTCCGTGAGACCTCCCCGGGTAAGAGCGATAACCTTCATCTCATATAACTGCTATATTTACTGTATGGGATTCGGGCAGTATTGGACTTTATCTTGTTTAGCAGACTCGTCCGTCCCAATTCAGCCTTGTATATAGTTTCTGTTCGTCAGTTCGAGAATTTGCCACCGGCTTCCTTTAGATTACTCCTCACGGAGGACACCCTTGCCATTAGCTAACAGTTCCTACTGCCAAGTCTGTAGTGGACTTTCACCACCAAGTTATCGCTCATGCCGGGCGCACTAAAAAAATAGCCGGCAAATTGCCGGTTATTTTTTTCCATCAGTTTAGAAGCTTGTTCGATAAGGTCATCCAGCTGAA
>JAKACS010000248.1 GCA_021821235.1 Bacillota bacterium | reverse complement strand
ATTAAAGAAGTAAAGTAAGATTTAAAAAGGGTGCCCGAACCGTTTTTTAGGGATACCCTTTTTGTTTTGAACAAATCTTGGTTGTTCCAAAAAACCAGTATAAATCAAGGGCGTACATCGCATTGAGCTATATCAAGAAGAGGTCATTATGAGTACGTTAAATAAGATTAAAAAGCGGACTTGTATGGAAGAATGTAAAATCCAATTATTACACGAAAATTTCTTAGTCTTTTCTTACTTTAAAATCATCTTCGTTTCACTTTTGCTAATTATGATGAAAATTGAAATTTTGAATTACTATGTTGGTTCACTTTATCAAGGGAAATAAAGGTTCATAAAAGGAGAATTAAACAAATCGTCCGGCCGGTCGCAGGAATCGAGTTTACATTCTGTATTTTAACAAGGACAAAACGGAATGAATATTCATTCTAAAATTGAGGTGGTACAATGTCTAATACGAAGCAAGAGGATATTTTCGAAGCGGTGCTCCAATTGTTTGCTGATTGAACGCAGCTATGACGGAACGACGGTACCTATGATCGCTCAAAAGGCAAAAGTGGGTGCCGGTACAATTTATCGGTATTTTGCCAATAAAAAATCTCTAGTGAATTCTTTATTTATTGAATGTGTGCTTCAATTTTCATATGTGTTGAAAACGGATTTTCCTTCTGATTCAACGATCCGGGAACAAGCTACGCATATTTTTTTCAGCTATTTGAATTTGCCAAACTAAATGGAGATGCTCTTCTTTTTATCAATTCTCACAACGATGGTTATTGACTAGATGGGAAAGCAAAAATACATCTAATGCTTTTCTCAACTTTAATGTTGGAACGATCGAGAATGGGATAAACCAAGGGGTTATTTGGCCATACCCTTCAACTACTTTAATTGCCATTGTATACGGCTCATTTGTAATGTTATTTAAAATGATTCAATCAGGGAAACTTGAAGATACGCCAAATTGCTGAAAGAACTTGAAGAAAGTTCCTGGAATGCTATTCGAATCAATTATTAAATATAGAAAAAGGTGAATTCAATGCGAAAATTCAACAATTGGAGAAGTCTCTCCCTTATTTTTTGGATTATCATTACGTTTGTGACAGTAATTACAATGCCTAATTTAGATCAGCTTGTGAAAGAAAAGGGACAAATTACGATTCCGAAATCGGAACAAAGCGAGATCGCTAACGACATGCTCAAGCAAATAGAGAAAAAAGGCGGGGAAACATATGAAATTGTCGCTGTCTTTAACAGCGGCAGCAAAAAAGCTTTAACTTCTCAACAAATAGAACAAATTGACTCTGCGATAAATGAATTAAAAGAAAAGAAAAAACAGCTAGGGATCAGCGAAATTACTTCCCACTTAGATAGTAAGGAAATTGAGCAACAATTGGTTTCGAAAGACAATAGCACGATTTTGACACAAATCTCAGTTGAAAAAAAGAAGGGAACAATTTCGAACGTCTCAGAAAAAATTAATAAGATGATTCAAAGACAAGATGTTCGTACGTATTTAACAGGAAGTGAATTGATCAATAATGACTTTATAAAATCCACGCAAGAAGGGGTTAAAAAGACAGAAATCATCGCCATTGTCTTTATTCTAATTGTGTTAATCATTGTCTTTCGTTCTCCTATTATCCCAATCGTTTCGCTGCTTACAGTCGGCGTTTCTTATTTAGTATCGTTGGGTGTGATCACACAACTTGTTGATAAATTTAATTTTCCTTTCTCCAACTTTACGCAAGTATTTGTAGTTGTGGTGTTATTCGGGATTGGGACGGATTATAACATCTTGTTGTATACACGGTTTAAAGAAGAATTGAGTAAACAGGAAAATGCCTTATTGGCGGCTAACATGACGATTAAATCAGCAGGGAAAACGGTATTATTCAGCGGCGTAGCAGTGCTAATTGGTTTTGTTTCGCTTTTTTTAGCAAATTTCAAACTGTACCAGGCTACTTCGGCAGTGGCGATTGGCGTAGCAGTTCTGCTTCTTGTGTTGGTTACATTAAATCCTTTTTTCATGGCGTTGCTAGGAAAAGGTATGTTTTATCCAGTTAAAAAATTTAACGGACATGGAGATAATCGTTTATGGGGCTTCCTTGCAAAAAATGCTGTTATTCGGCCGCTGATTGCCATCGTACTTGTCTTAGCATTATCCGTTCCTTTTATCCTGAAATATTCTAATGCACTTAATTTTAACAGTTTGTGGGAAGTGAGCAATAAATACGAATCAAAACAGGGCATTAGCGTTATCGAAAAGCACTTTCCACCAGGATTTTCTTCACCAGCAACACTTGTTATTCAATCGAACAAAAAGCTAGACCAAACAAGTTCTTTACAAACATTAGATGAACTAACAGGAAAAATTTCAAAGGTAAAAGGTGTAGCGAAAGTATACTCTCCTACACGTCCAACTGGTAATAAGATTAAAGAATTGTATATCAACAAGCAGGCAAATGAACTGAATACGGGAATAGGCGATGCCAATGGCGGAATAGGTAAAATCAACCAAGGGTTATCATCGGCAACAGAGCAAATTGGAAGTACCGATACAAGTGGCCTTGCCAATGTGCAAAAATTGATTGATGGAACAACTCAATTGGAAAGTGGCGTTACAGCATTAGGCGGTGCCATGAATCGGGTAACCGAAGGAATCAATAGCGGGGCTCAAGGAGCGCAACAAATCGAGGATGGGCTAGCTTCAGTAAACGAGAATATCAATCTGTTATCGAGCGCAACTATCCAGCTTTATACAGGCTATAGCCAGTTACAAACAGGGCTAGGTTCATATGATCAATATTTCAGAAGCATTTCACAAGCAATTGATGGAGCTAAGGCTGGGTATCAGCAAATCGAAGTATTAATGACGAACTTGATAAAATCAAAATCGGAATTGGCGAACGATCCAAATGTTCAACAAACAATGGGAATTGCAAAAGCCGCTCAAGGTCAATTAACTAATCTGTCTAGTCAATTGGAACAATTAAGAGTACAACATCAATCTGCAATGGCTTCATTTAAAAAAGCAAATGATTCATTGGCAAAAGTAAATGATGGGTTGGTGCAAATGAAAAGCGGCGTTTCCCAGTTGCAAACAGGAACAAATAAGTTGAAAACTGGATTGATCCAAGGAGCTACTGGTTCTAATCAAATTGCCAGCAAATCTGTTGAACTCAAAACAGGTTTGACACAAATAACGAATGGCCAAGAACAGTTATTAACAGGACTCAAAGACCTAGAGAAAAAAATGGGGCAGCTGCAATCAGGCTTATCGGAAAGTACAAAAGGGCTAGATCGAGTTAGCAATGGCCTAAAAAGTGCCCAAACTTACTTAAGCAATCTAAGCCAATCAAAAAGCTCAGAAACTTTCTTTATTCCTAAAGAGGCATTGGAGGGAAATGACTTCCAGAGAGCGTTGAATACGTATATGTCAACTGACAGGAAAACAGTAAAAATGACAATTATTTTAGATGCAAATCCATATTCAAAAGAAGCGATGCCAATCATTCAAAGTATCAATAAACAAGTGGATGCAGCATTGAATGGAACAGATCTAAAAGAGGCAAAAGTGGCAATCGGGGGAACAACGTCCATTAATGCTGACTTAAAAGACGTCTCACAAAAAGACTTTTTACGTACAGCCACAATTATGTTAATCGGTATTGCACTTGTTCTCATGATCATCACACGGTCTGTTTCCAGATCAATCTTTATTATTGGTTCATTGGTGTTGGTATACTTTACGTCCCTTGGCATCAGCGAACTGATTAGCACAAACATTTTACGAGTAGACTTGTTAAGCTGGAATGTTCCTTTCTTTAGTTTTATTATGATTGTTGCCTTGGGAGTGGATTATAGTATCTTTATAATGATGCGGTATAACGAGCTTGAGGGTGATACGTCTACTAGAATTGCCGCTGCATCTCGTCATATTGGCGGAGTCGTTTTATCTGCCGCGCTCATTTTGGGAGGCACATTTGCTGCGTTAATCCCTTCCGGCGTATTAACACTGATCCAGGTAGCATCTGTTGTTATAATAGGACTTCTGTTGCTCAGCTTGCTAGCAATGCCGATTCTATTACCTGCTTTAATCGGATTTACGGAGAAATTTAAACGGTTTACAATAAAATAAAAAGGGCAAAAAGGCATAGGTTTAATCGATGTCTTTTTGCTTTTTTTTTTAGTAAAAACCGGCCTCTGTTGCATCAGAAAGGCCGGTTTTCAATTGAATTCAATTATTTTGGTTGCGAGATTCCATTCACAGTTTCAGTATCTAATGTCTCTGGATGGTCAATATCACCTTGGCAAACTTCGACACTACGTGCTTGTAAGCTTGCTGCCTTATCGGGATTGCGAATACTGACGGCCTTGGTAATTGCATAGGAAATCAGACACCTACTAACAAGTCTTGAGTAGGTGTCTTTAATGAGCAGATCCTTGCACTAAGCTTGCACTTAGCCTACTAAAAGAAAAATGGCGAGAAAGCAAATCCGATAAACGGAAAAAATACAGGCGACCCGAAAAAGGGCCCCCCGCCACAAAAACCATAGCCGAAGCCCTCAGAGCTAGAAGATCTTAATTCTTCCATTTCAAGCCCATCTTTTCTTACCTTGGCTACTCTCCCAATCACCCATTCCCCATTTTGAGTTTGAAAATGAATGATTTTGCCTTCCAAATGCCTTGCTTGTTGATCATTCAATTGCATGAAATCCCCTCCATCGCTGTAAATTCTCTTTATAATATGGAAAAGGTTTTTATTCGTAAAGGTAAACGACCTACCGTTTAAAGGGAATTCGAAATTTTGCAGAAACAATCCAAAAAATAATTGACAAATCCTATGAGTATAGTATGATTAATCTAACAGTTACAGTTCTGTTCAGTTAAAATGATACTTGCTGACTAGACAAACTAGAGGCGGTCTTCACCTATATGATGTAAGGCTGCCTTTTTTATTAATCTTTGTGAGGTGGAGAATGTTGCAACTACAGGTCGTGAACAGTCCGTTTAATCAGAGCAGACAGAAGTCCTGAACCGGCTTCTAGCGACATTGACAGAGGCGCAAAAAGTCTGGCTAAGCGGTTATTTGGCAGCTTCCTTTCATGCAACACCGGCTAAGGAAATTTCTGCACATAACATAAATTAGTCAGTGTCAAAAGAGGTCACCATTCGTTACGCTTCCCAATCTGTGCGTGGCTTGAAGAAGGTGCAGCTGTTTATATTTGCGGTGATGAAAAAAACATGGCACATGACGTTCATCATGCGCTCCTTGAGATTATTGAAAAAGAAGGAAATCTGAGTCGTGAAAATGCGGAAGCCTATCTGGCAGAAATGCAGCGGCAAAAACGTTATCAGCGCGATGTTTATTGATTAGGATTGAAAGGAGATTTTTTCAACATGGCAAGTAAAATTTTAAAAGCGCCGGACGGCAAACCAAGTGATGTAGAGCTCATTAAAGGGGAAAGTAATTATTTGCGCGGCACACTTAAAGAAGTCATGCTGGATCGGATTAGCTCCGGAATTCCTGATGATGATAACCGCTTAATGAAATTCCACGGAAGTTATTTACAGGATGATCGCGACCTTCGC
The DNA here is from genome assembly GCA_021821235.1 of Bacillota bacterium. Next base: position 116 of record JAKACS010000248.1, on the reverse strand, counting down.
AATGAACGCGAAAAGCAAAAGCTCGAGCCGGCCTACCAGTTTATGCTGCGGGTAAGGCTGCCGGGTGGAGTCGCGACACCAGAACAATGGCTTGTAATGGATCAAGTTTCAGATAA
>JAKACS010000247.1 GCA_021821235.1 Bacillota bacterium | reverse complement strand
ACTTTTCGCTTGCAACCCCCAAACCTGTCAAAATAACTTCGTATTCTTGTCCAGCACCAGCTCATAGTCCAAAGCTTGGGCAAACCGTTGGCCGCTATCTCCTCGAAACGCTTTGAAACAAATTTAAAGAACATTTCGTAGACTCCTCAGAACCTATTATTTTTTAACATAGTACAATGGAAATGTATTGTAACGCTGATGGCATGGTCTGCACATCCTGTGCCTCAGTGGTCCGACTGATGAAGTCGTCCTTTGACTTCATTGGAGGACCGAAGCGTCTTGAGGAGTTAGGAGCCATAGCTAGACAAGCGACTCGATGAATGTTTTCATACAATAAAACGGATGAATAGAAAGCATTCTTGCATAACTAAACGCTAAAAAATTTTTATCGAACAGACTCCTAGCCCTAAAAGACGCGGATTTCCCTCCGTCGGATAGATTCCTTGGCGTTGGTACTGTAAAAGGGAAAAAGGCTTCCCCAATGATCTTGGTGAAAGCCTGTAAAAAGAGGCGATTAGTTTCCTTTTCTTCTTGTGATTACGTCGAAGATTACCGCTAAGGCTAATACGCCGCCTTTAATCATATATTGATAAGAAATCCCTACACCGAGCAAGTTCATTCCGCTCGTTAAGGAGGCCATTACAATCGCTCCGATGATCGCTCCTGTTACTTTCCCTACTCCACCTGCAGCAGATACACCACCAACATAGGCAGCTGCGATGGCATCTAGTTCAAACAGTGTTCCAGCAGTCGTTGTTGCCGACTGAAGGCGTGAGGTAAATAGAATACCTGATAAAGCGGATAGCAAACCCATTGAACCAAATACAATGAGCGTAATCTTGTTCACGTTAATTCCGCTTAAATGAGCAGCTTCTGGATTGCTTCCGACCGCATAAATATGTCTTCCCATTACCGTCTTTGTTGTCAGGAAATGATAGACAAGCACGACTAATAAGATAATTATCACTGTCCAAGAGAAGCCATTATAGCCAGCTAAGATCCAAGTGATTGCAGCAATGATAGCCGAAACGAATACAAGCTGTAAAATGAAAATCTGCTTGGAAACTACTTCAAAATTATACTTCATTTTGTTTCGGCGAGTGGAGACTGCACTAAAATTGTAAAGGATTATTCCAAGTACACCAATTAATAAAGATAGCAAGTGAAGCCCGTTAATTTGCACAATAGAGGGAATATAGCCATTCCCAATTGCATTAAAAGCATCATTTTGAACGATGATGGTTCCAGTCTTTTCTGTTACTTGAAGAATCGCACCGCGATAAATCAACCAGCCTGCCAATGTTGCAACAAAAGCTGGGATCCCTACTTTTGCTACAAGAAAGCCTGTAAATAAACCAGCAATCGTACCAAGAATTAAAATGATCGGAAGCACAATGTATACAGGCAGATGATACTGCATGAGTAAAATCGCCGCTATCGCTCCAAGGAAACCCGCTAAAAATCCAATCGATAAGTCAATATGACGAATGACAATGACCAGCATAACTCCGACAGCCAAAACCGCAATATAGCCGGCAGAATCTAGTAGGTTACTAATATTTCGAGAAGAAATAAACAATCCATTCGTTAATATGGTAAATATGAGAAAAATCACCAATAAGGCAATATACATCCCATAATCACGAATGTTTTTACTGATTAACGTTTTTAAGTCGTTTATTAAAGTCATTGGTTTAACCTCCTATTGTGTTGCAAGTTGCATTATTTTTTCTTGGTCGGCGTTTTCTATTGGCAATTCGCCTTTGATTTCTCCTTCGCCCATGACATAAACTCTGTCACTCATTCCCAATACTTCGCCAAGCTCAGAAGAAATCATGAGAATACTCATTCCCTCTTCAATCAGCTTGTTCATCACCGTGTAAATTTCAAATTTAGCGCCTACGTCAATCCCTCGGGTAGGCTCATCTAATATTAGGAGTTTAGGGCCAACAAACAGCCACTTGCCGAGCGAAACCTTTTGTTGGTTCCCGCCACTTAATTTGCCAACAAGCTGTTCTAAAGAAGTTGCTTTAATGTGTAATGAAGTTTTATAGCGATCTGCTACTTTTATCTCTTCATTCTCATTGATTACTCCATTGGCAGAAATTCTTTGTAAATTCGCGGCAGAAATATTGCTTTTAATATCTTGCAGTAAAAACAACCCATCCCCTTTGCGGTCCTCGGTTACATACGCAATCCCAGCTTTAATTGCCTCACTCGGATGATTGAACGCTTTTGGCATTCCATCTAACAGTAAGTCACCTTGCAGTTTATAAGCTTTCGCGTTTCCAAAGATACTAAGGGCAAGTTCCGTTCGACCAGAGCCCATTAAGCCTGCCAAACCAATGATTTCACCTTTTTTAACATGTAAATTCGCATTCTTCACTACATGTCTGCCAAGCTTTTGGTCATAGGCAGACCAATTCTTTAACTCTAGTACTTTTTCATCATGGGAATTCTTCACCCGTTTTGGATAGATATCTTGAATTTCTCTTCCAACCATATTTTTGATAATGGTGTTTTCTGTTATCTCTCCCTTTGAAGCATCCAAGGTTCTGATTGTTTGTCCATCACGAATGACAGTCGCACTATCTGCTATCGTAATGACTTCCTTCAGCTTATGTGAGATCATGATGCAGGTAATCCCTTGTTTCTTTAGTTCTTTCAGCAGCTTTAATAAATTTTCACTGTCATCCTCATTTAAAGCTGCAGTAGGTTCATCGAGTATAAGAAGTTTTACGTCTTTGCTTAGCGCTTTGGCAATTTCAATTAACTGTCGTTTCCCTACTCCCAAGTCTTTAACAAGTGTTTCCGGGTTAACGTCGAGGTTAACCTTTTCAAGCATTTTTTTTGCTTCCACAATCGTCTCATTCCAGTCAATCAAAGCCCCTTGCTTGATCTCATTGCCAGTGAATATATTTTCATACACGGTGAGATCAGGAAACAGAGCTAGCTCCTGGTAAATGATCACGATACCTGTATTTACACTATCGTTAATCTTATGAAATTGCTGTACCTTCCCCTCGTAGACAATTTCCCCTTCATACGTCCCGTAAGGATAAACCCCGCTAAGCACTTTCATCAGAGTCGATTTTCCCGCCCCGTTTTCTCCAACCAGGCAGTGAATTTCACCCTTCTTCACTTTAAAATTGACATTGTCGAGCGCTTTAACTCCTGTAAATTCCTTTGAAATTTGCTTCATCTCCAGAATATATTCGCTCATCTTCATTCCCTCCAACCAATACAGCTATAATAACTACGTGACCGCATCTAATTGAATGCGATCACGTAGTTTTATTTTTTACAGTCCTTTAAATTCACTGGCTTTATAGTATTCTGAATCAATTAATTCTTTCTTAACATTCTCTTTGTCTACGACGATCACGTTTGTTTGTTTCGCTTTTACATCGACTTTCCCATTATTGTAAGATCCAGTTGTAGTTGGTGTTTTTTTATCTAAAATGTCGATCGCCATACCCATTGCGTCTGCAACTAGTGTTCGAACATCTTTAAATACTGTCATAGATTGCTTGCCATCAAGGATGTATTGAACGGAAGCTTTCTCGGCATCTTGACCAGTTATTACGAAACTCGAAATGTCAGAGTCTGTTCCGAAAACATCAGCAATAGAACGAGCGGTTCCATCGTTTGGAGCTAAGACTGCTACATCCCCTTTTAAATCCGCTCCAGCTGCTGTTAAGTGTGTTTGCGCTTTATTTTTTGCTTCGTTTGGATCCCAGTTTGTTGTAACCTGCCCCAAAATTTTTCCTAACTCATCACGAGTAAGTTCTTGCTTATCTTTTAATGCTTCTGCTTCTGTAGAGTTAGCGATTACAAAAGTGCCATCTGCAATTTTTGGCTGAAGAACTTTCCAGGCACCTTCAAAAAATAAAAATGCATTGTTATCAGATGAAGCACCAGCATAAAGGTATAACGGGACGTTCGTGCCTTTTACACTATCTAGTAAGTATTGACCTTGTGCAGCACCTACTGCCAAACTATCAAACGTTACATAATAATCGACTGCATCTGTCTCTGTAATTAAACGATCATAAGAAATAACGGTTACGCCTTCTTTTTTCGCTGCTTCAACCGCTGCACCAGCTGCAGCACCATCATGTGGAGCAATAATTAATACTTGGATCCCTTTGTTAAGCAAAGTTTCTACATTTTCTTTTTCCTTTGCCGAAGACCCTTGGCTGAACAAAATTTCTGTTGTGTAATCTGAATTAGCTAAAGCATCTTTAAAGCGTTGCTCATCCTGCACCCATCTCGGCTCATCCTTTGTCGGAAGAACAATGCCTACACTTACTTTACTGCTTCCGCCAGTTGTTCCACTGCACGCGGCCAACATTCCAGTCAGCACGGTCATAACGATGAAAATAGAAAATAACTTCCAAGTTTTTTTCACTACTATTTCCCCCTATAGTTGAAATTGATTTACTACATTTCCATCATATAGCGGAACATCCTCTTTGAAAGCGTTAACATAGAGTAATCTTTTATCATCTTAAGTATTTTTTTATCTTTTTTACGCAAAAAGACGGAACCATGTCATCTGATTCCGCCCATTCGTTTATTTTGCCACTAATCCAGATTCTTTGACGCAAACTTACCAAGCAATTCACGCACTTCATTTGTCGACTTCGTGTTCATTAATTGATTCCTCAACTCGCTTGCTCCACGGAATCCTTTGACATAGATTTTGAAAAAGCGGTGAAGTGCGGTGAACGGCCGCAGTTCTAAATGAGAGTATTCATCATGGAGATCCATATGCAAGCTTAGGAGATCGAGCAGTTCCACCGTGCTATGTTCCTTCTTCTCGCTTTCAAAGGCAAATGGATTGTGGAAAATGCCGCGTCCGATCATTACCCCATCAACACCATATTGATCCACTAGCTTTAAGCCAGTTTGACGGTCAGGTATGTCTCCATTGATCGTTAAAAGGGTATCAGGCGCCACCTCGTCGCGCAGTTTCTTAATTTCCGGAATCAGCTCCCAATGCGCAGGCACTTTGCTCATTTCCTCCTTTGTGCGCAGATGAATCGACAGATTAGCAATGTTTTGTTCAAGGATGTGTTTCAGCCAAGCCTGCCATTCGTCTACTTCCGTGAACCCAAGCCTTGTCTTAACACTTACCGGCAAACCGCCTGCCTTTGCAGCCTGAATTAATTCTGCTGCCACATCCGGACGACGAATCAGGCCGCTACCCTTCCCGTTCTGTGTCACATTTGGTACTGGACAGCCCATATTGATATCCAACCCTTTAAAGCCCATTTCCGCCATCCCAATGCTCATTTGCCGAAAGTATTCAGGCTTATCTCCCCAGATATGAGCGACAATTGGCTGTTCATCCTCGGTAAAAGTCAAACGGCCGCGCACGCTCTGGATCCCCTGCGGATGACAATAACTATCCGAGTTTGTAAACTCTGTAAAAAAAACATCAGGTCTCGCTGCCTCACTCACCACATGGCGAAAAACGACATCCGTCACTTCCTCCATTGGTGCCAGTATAAAAAAAGGCCGTGGCAAAGCACGCCAGAAATTTTCTATCATCCTTGTTCCATTCCTCTCAGGGATATTCTAATATTTGACCCCAAAATCAAAAAGCAGAGTGCTCCTAGTCCTTTTACACTTATACCATGCAGGAGCACTTTCTATCAAATTGATTGAAATGGTAATTTTATCTTTCTGTCATTTTTGCAGACTAAGCCTTGCAAAATTT
>JAKACS010000246.1 GCA_021821235.1 Bacillota bacterium | reverse complement strand
CACTCTTGGCCTACACGACGCTCTTCAGAAATATGTAATCCGATTTGACAAGAAAGTGACAAATACGGATAAACGGAGAAAGTTCGCGGACAAACGGGAGAAATCCGCGGATAAAAGATTAAAGTTCGCGGATAAAAAGGAAAAACCCGCGGATAAACGATTAAAATCCACGGATGTATAATCAAAGATCACGGTTGGTAGAATTCAACTTTCAAAAAATTTTCAAAAATACTCGCTTTCTTGAAATTCTTCCTTAAAAATACTAGCTATTTTTCAAAATGTCGTTCTTTTGGTACCATTCTTCCTTTACTAAATTCCGCGGAATTCCCATATGAAAGGTGTCAAATTCGATAATATACTTAGGACGCTGCTTTGATTCCTTGTAAATTTTTCCGATATATTCCCCAATCAACCCAATCGCAATCAGCTGGAGGCCGCCGATCAGCCAAATGGAAGTAATCAGCGAAGTCCAGCCTGTCTGGGTGTGTCCCAAAAATTTAAGTGTTAAAAAATAGCTGCCAAAAAAGAAGCTAACCAAAAATGAGGCAATCCCAATGAACAGGACGAGCCTGATAGGAGTTACGGAAAAAGACGTTATCCCATCGAAGGCGAAAGCGAGCATTTTTTTCAATGGATACTTCGTCTCCCCGGCTTTTCGCTCCTTGCGGTCATAATAAACGGTTGCCGAACGAAAGCCTATTAAAGGAATGATCCCTCGTAAGAAAAGATTAACTTCCTTGAAGTTTTCAAGTTCTTGAATGGCTCGTCTACTCATCAAACGAAAATCGGCATGATTATAAACAAGATCAACACCCATTTTTTTCATGATTTTATAAAAACCTTGAGCGGTCGTTCGTTTGAAAAATGAATCGGTTTCCCGCCGCTTGCGAACACCGTATACAATTTCATAACCCGCGGTATAGTTTAAAATAAATTCGCGGATGGCCTCAATATCGTCCTGAAGATCGGCATCAATTGTCACAACACAATCGGAAAGATCCTTTACATTGAACATTCCGGCGAGCAGAGCATTTTGATGGCCGACATTGCGCGAAAGCTTTAAGCCGCGAACATGCTCATTGTGAAGCCCCTCTTTGTAAATGAAATCCCATGTACCATCTTTGCTGCCATCATCGACAAATACAATTTTGCTTCGATCGGAAATCACTTTTTCATTTTTCAAATCGATCATGAAATTCGTTAAAACGGAAATGGTTTCTGGCAAAACGGCTTCCTCATTATAGCATGGCACCACTATTGTTAAAATTGGTTCGATCATCGTTGAATCCCTCACATTACTTTGTATAAGTAAATTTTCCAAGCAGCCTGTTTCGATTGAAAAACCTTCTCCAGCTTTAAATTGTTTTCAATTGCGTTATCAATCGGCAGGGCGGAAAAAATATAGCGGCCGCCCAGCTTTTTCAATTCGACGGTATTCAGCTGAAGATTTTTTAAATGCCGCTTGGAATCTTTTTTGATCATATAGCGTTTCCCCAGTTGGCTTGTAAAAAGGTAACAGCGGCCGCCCCATTGATCAAAATAGCGGCGGATGACTCTGTTTCTGTGCAATTCCTGGGCAATAATCTTTCGAAACTGATGCTTGTAGACAAGCGGATAAAAATTATTGTATGTATCAAGCGTGTAAAACCCATTGTACTGGGCGATTGCCGGATGAATTCCAATGCTTGCGACCCGGTACTTTTTTTGCGGTAAAGCAATATAATTGCGAATCTCGCTAAATAACTCTTCCGCGTAAAATTCTTTTACCGTTGGTTTTTGATGGTACAGGATTTCATCATTAAACAGGAACAAAACGAATATTTGCACTATAGCCAGCCACTTGGCAGATTTCGCCCAAGAAAAATGTTGACTTGCAACAATTTTCAAGGCCAAGGCAAAATCGGCATAAATGACGAGTGGGCTTAGAAAATGGTAGCGGGCAAAGTTGAATGTATCAAGAAAGTGAAACTTTTTTGTCAGTGGCAGCCAGCCTTTGTAAAACCAAAAGGCGTACCAGGCCGACAAGAAAAAATTCAAGACAAATAAAAACAAAAATACACGATCTTGTTTCCACGAATGATTTTTAATCACAAAGAAAAGGGCAATAAACGTCACAGGCAGAATGATGAATCCGTGAACGGTCATATCATGGGTGTGGCCGGAAAAATAGTTTTTAAATGTTAACCGAACGGCTCGCCAAAACGGCAGGCTTGCATGAAAATATTCGTCCCGGCTATTTGGCTCGCCTTTTAGCAAGAAAGAAGAAACGAGCCGATATTCGACTAGCAGATACAATCCGGTCATATAGACGATCGCCAGCAAAAATGGCCCATTTACTTTTCTTTTTCTTAAGGCGTCACTCAGCCAAAAGGCGCCCATGGCGCTTAAAAAAAAGAAAAAGCCCAAAACAAAGCTTGAATAAAACGGCAATAGGGTGAGTACTGCATAATTTTTCCACGAGTATTCACGGTTACGAATGTTTAAAAATGCCCAAAGTGCAAGCGGCATGCCCAAGGTGCTTAGCATCCCCGATGGCCATACGGGAGTTAGGGCAAAGGCAAGGGCGGTGCCAATTTGGTATGGTAGCCATTGTTGTCCCGGAAGGAGATGTTTTTTTAGTAGCAAATACATGCCAATGGAGGCAACGACTCTTGTAATCAATTGGCTAAAGCTGTATGCGGTCATGGTTGGAAAAAATACGTACAGCCAGACGATTCCGCTGTATTCAGTTCCGAATGCATTTCTTGGCAAACCGTTGATGATTTGCGGAATCACGCCATGAATCGAGCCGAACATTTGTCCGCTGTTTGCTAGAACTTTATACCAGGCGATATTCGAGTCCAAATTATCATGAACCCGAATATGAGCATTTTCCTGAAGGATAAACAGGGGGGACAAATAAATAGCGAGCACAAGAAAGGCAAAACCAAACCATCTCGACTCTTTTGTCCAAACACGATTCAACTCAAAAACACCTCAACCATTTTTTTGGTAGTTTTTGTTTGATATCTGGAAAGTATTCCTTTTTCCTAAAATTTTCCCTCTTAGATAAAAATTGCACTTTTTGTCCATAATGGAAAAGAAAATCAAAATCGGGGGATTTCGCATGCCAAATCGTTTCTATATTCGTTTCTTGCATTTGCCTCTGCTTCTGCGCATATTGTTGATCGCCCTATTTGTGTTTCTCTCTTTTGGTATTTTGATTCATTTGCTTGAACCGGCGACGTTTCCAACGATTTTCGATGGAATTTGGTGGTCTATTATTACGGCTTCAACGGTCGGGTATGGGGATTATGTGCCGCATTCGACTTGGGGAAGGCTAGCCGCAACTGTGCTAATATTGCTTGGCGCAGGCTTTGTTTCGTCTTATTTTGCTACATTGGCAACGGCTGCGGTGACAAGGCAGGACGCACTTTCAGCAGGGAGAATTGCTTTTAAAGGACAGGGTCATACCATCATTATTGGCTGGAATGAGCGCTCGCGGGAGTTGATCCACAAACTTGTCCGATTTGGTGCTCAGAATATTGTTCTTGTGGATGAAACGCTGGAGGCAAATCCGGTGCAGTCGAGGTTTGTGCATTTTATTCAAGGAAAGCCCCATATGGATGAAACAATTTTAAAAAGCAATATTGACGAGGCAGAGAAAGTGCTGATAACAGCAGATCGCGGAAACGATGAACTGCAAGCCGATATGAACAGCATTCTAACCTTGCTAACGATTAAGGGGCTTTGTCCTTCAGTGAAGTGCATTGTGGAAATTCTTACGGCAGAGCAGGTCATTAATGCGAAACGGGCGGGGGCTGATGAAGTCATCCAATCGAATAAAATAACAAGTGTATTTATGGTGAACAGCCTGCATTCGAATGGTGACGGACTGCTTTCAGATTTTGTCCAGCCATTGCAGGAAAACCGACTATTGCTGCGAGAAGCTGAAGCCAGTTTTGTCGGAATGCCGTTTAAAAGGGCTTTGGGGATATTTTTTGAAAAAGAAGAGCTTTTGATTGGGCTAAAAAGAGGAGAGGAACTGATCATTAATCCGGCTCACTCCAGTTTAATTGAAAAAGGGGATACGTTTTTAATTTTAAAATAGAAGTTATCCACATACTAACAATGTTATTCTACTTATCAACAAACTTATTCACGGTATATACATGTTTATCAACATTTTCAAGTGGTTTATCCACAAAGATATTCCCAGTTATAGTGTAAAAATCAACAATTTTGAGGACAAGCGAAAAATGAATTGTCGTTAATTGAAAAGTTTTTTAAAATGAAACTAACAAATGGAAAGGATGTGGAACATGAATGTTAATGTTCGTGAGAAGTCGCTGGAATTAAGGATATTGGAAACCTTGAGGCCACGAATGAAGCTGGCCAGTGAAGATGAAAAACGTTTTCAAAGTTTAGCAAAAGGCTATGAAGGCGAGGTTTTTTTTGATAACGTGATGGATAACTATTCGAGGGGCTGGCTCGTTCTCAAGGATTTATTATTCGAGATCAATCATTCCTTGTTTCAAATTGATTCGCTTGTTATTTTTCACGACCTCATCTATGTTTTTGATATAAAAAATTTTGTAGGTGATTATTTTATTGAAGGTGACAAATGGTATTCGGTGAATAAAAAGGAACTTACAAACCCTCTTCATCAACTGCAACGTTGTGAACATCTTTTCCTGCGATTGCTCCACGAAATGAATTGCTATTTACCGATTAAGTCATACATATCTTTTGTGAACCCCGAATTTTATTTGTATCAAGCTCCACTGAATCAGCCGTTTATTTTCCTACCACAATTGCAGCGCTTTTTAGGAAGATTATATTTGAAGCCTGTAAAATTGCAAAAAAGCCATTTTGCTTTAGCAGAGCAACTGCTTGCCTTAAATATAAAAAACTATCGGAATATGAAGCTTCCCTTATTTACCTACGAGCTGCTAAGGAAAGGCATCATTTGTGAAAACTGTCACCAATTTGTTGAACTGCTTAATGATAAAATGGTCATTTGCCGTCATTGCGGAAGAATGGAGAGCATACACTCAGCCATTTTGCGAAGTGTAGAGGAATTCAGATTGCTGTTTCCGGAACAGAGAGTTACCAAATATACGATTTTTGAATGGTGTGATGGCGTGGCTTCACAAAGTATGATTCAAAGGGAGCTAAAAGAAAATTTCACAATTACTGGTCGAGGGAAAACGACTCACTATATTTAAAAATGAAGACAGAGATGCTCTTGTCCTGATAAAAAGGGGGTATGAGCATCTCTATTTTTCTTATAATAGGGAAAATTCGTCATATATGAGCCAGTGGGTACACTTGTTTATTAAAAACAAGGAAAATGAATGCGGCAACGGTCGCCGGACGCGCCCATTCTCCTAAAAACAGGGAAAACGTGTCACGAAAGAGGCCTACGAACGCGCCCATTCTCCTAAAAACAGGGAAAACGTGTCACGAAAGAGCGCTCCGAACGCGCCCATTCTCCTAAAAACAGGGAAAACGTGTCACGAAAGAGCCCTCCGAACGCGCCCATTCTCCTAAAACCAGGGAAAACGCGTCACGAAAGTGCCGTCGAACGTGCCCATTCTCCTAAAACCAGGGAAAACGCGTCACGAAAGAACCGTCGAACACGGCCATTTTCCTAAAAACAGGGAAAACGCGTCACGAAAGAGTCGTCGAACGTGCCCATTCTCCTAAAAACAGGGAAAACGCGTCACGAAAGAACCGACGAACGCGC
>JAKACS010000245.1 GCA_021821235.1 Bacillota bacterium | reverse complement strand
TGGCGGTCAGAACTACAATTGGCAGACAAGACAGTTGGATGAATATTTTTATACTTACGAGAACAAGGTGATATGGGGTCTTACGGCAAGAATTTTATCTCATTTTATCGAGGTGATCCGTAAGTGATTTACGGAGTCTCCTAATCTGTGAATTAAACATTTGCCTTCAACAGATGAGGTAGGACCTGCTAATTTCACAAGCTTGAAATGGTTGAAGGGAATGATTAAATAATCGGAGGAATAAAAAATATCCATTGCCGGCAGCTTATGAACTATATTTATTTGCACCGGTATTGGGATTTCTCGCTTTTTTTGTATAAAATAAAAAGGAATACATAAGAAAAAGGTGATCAAATGAATTCAGTATCTGAGCTTTTGGCAAAAAATCAGCAACAAAATCTTGAGGAGCTAAAAGAATTGCTCCGGATTCCCAGCGTCAGTTCCTTATCGGAGCATAAACAGGACGTGCAAAAAGCAGCCTCTTGGCTCGCCGAAAAATTAACGGCGATTGGCATGGAACATGTGGAAATCATCCAGACAGACGGCCATCCCATTGTGTATGCCGACTGGCTCCATCAAGAAAATGCCCCGACGGTACTGGTGTACGGTCATTACGATGTCCAGCCTGTGGACCCAGTAAATCTGTGGGAAACACCTCCGTTTGAACCGGCGATCCGTGCTGAAAAGATTTTTGCCAGAGGAGCGACCGATGACAAAGGTCAGTTGTTCCTCCATATTAAAGCCGTTGAAACTTTATTGCAATCGGCTGGAAAATTGCCGGTCAATATAAAGTTTTGCATTGAAGGTGAAGAAGAAATCGGCAGCCCTCATTTGCCGCCATTTTTGGCTGAGAATAAAGAAAAGTTAGCCTGTGATGCCGTGGTCATTTCCGATTCCGATATGTGGGAGAGGGGGGTGCCGGCTATCACGTATTCGCTGCGCGGCCTTTGTGCGCTTGAAGTTTCCCTGAAAACAGCAAATTCTGATTTGCATTCCGGCATGTTCGGGGGCGGCGTGCAAAATGCGATTCACTTAATGGTTCAACTGCTTTCGACCTTGCATGATGCAAATGGAAAGGTGAATGTTGCTCATTTTTACGATGATGTCGTTGAACTGACAAACGTTGAAAAGAAACAAATGGAAGAACTGGGCTTTGATGAAGAAAAGCTGAAGCATTCGTTAGGAATAACCGAATTAACGGGAGGGGAAAACGGCGTTCCTTACCGCGAGCGGATTAGTTCCAGGCCGACATTGGAAATCAACGGCATATCGGGCGGATTTCAGGGTGAAGGGACGAAAACGGTCATCCCGAGCGAAGCCCATGCCAAAATCACCTGCCGCCTTGTTCATCACCAACAGCCGGAAGAGATCCAGCAATTGGTCAAAAAGCATATAGACGAACAGGCGCCAAAAGGCTGTACGGTAAAAATAACCCTCCAGGATACGGGCAATCCGTTTTTGACGCCGATCGACAGCCCAATGATCCAAAAAGCAGCAGAGGCCTATGAGCACGTGTATGGCAGATCACCAGTCTACAAACGGGAAGGCGGCTCGATTCCGATTGTCTCGGATTTCAACCAATCGCTGAAAGCTCCCGTGGTATTGATGGGATTCGGTTTGCCGGATGAAAACCTCCATGCACCAAATGAGCATTTTAACTTGGAAAATTTTGATAAGGGCATTTTAACCATTTGCTCATTTTTAGAACTGGTCGCACAATAATTGTCAAAGCCGCCACGCGATTCGGGTCTTTTCACGACCAGATTTCCCGTTTTTAGGAAAAAGGTGCGCGATTCCCGCTTATTCTCGAGTTTAAATTCCTTTTTTTAGGGGGATAGTGTGCGAATCGCGCCTTTTTACGACCAAATTTCCCGAATGTTAGGAGAATAGTGCGTGAATCGCACTTATTCGGGACCAAATTCCCCAAATTCTAGGGGAATGGCTCCCGAAACGCACATATTCGCGACCGAATTTCCCAAATGTTAGGAGAATGGTTCCCGGATTGCGTCTTTCCGCGACCAAATTTCCCAAATGCTAGGATAGTGGCTCCCAAATCGCACTTATTCGTGACCGAATTTCTCAAATGTTAGGAGAATGGTTCCCGAATCGCGTCTTTTCACGACTGAATTTCCCATATACTAGGAAAATAATTCCTGAATCCCGCTTATACGCGCATGAATTTCCCGTATTTTCGAAGTTTTTCTACAAAAACAATTAAAAGTCATTCCAAATTGTTTTAATAAAAGTCAATGATGAAAACTGTTGCCGTACTTTGAGTCATGTAGGACAAAGCTATCAGATGAGTCCAAAATCGAAACGGCCTGAATAAGGTTCATCAAAAAGAATTGTGCCAAGTCCATGGAAAACCCATTGCGAACGACGACGCGCATCAGCGTAACATCTTCCATGCTGGGGGGTAACGGATAGGCAGGGACTTGCCAGCCAACTGTCCGCAACTGCCGGGACAAGTCGTAAAGACTCCATTTAGATGTATAGCCTTCCTTCAACCGCCATGACAATACCGGAATATCTGATCCATCGGTAAATAGTTCAAACGGCTCCATGTCTTGAATCGCTTTGCTCAGGAATTGTGCTACGGTTTGTGAAGCCTTGTGTACCTCATAATACCCCTCTCTACCCAAATGAAGAAAGTTGTAATATTGCAGGATCACTTGGGCACTGGGTCGAGAAAAATTCAGAGAAAACGTCTCCATGTTGCCGCCTAAATACGACACCCGAAAGATAAGATCCTCAGGGAGATCTTCAGGCTTACGCCAAATGATCCATCCAATTCCAGAGTAAACCAATCCATATTTATGTCCGGACACATTGATCGATTTTACTCTGGGCAATTGAAAATCCCAAACGATATCTGGCTGTAAGAACGGGGCTACAAATCCGCCTGAAGCTGCATCAACATGGATCGGGATATCAAGGCCTGTTCTGGATTGCAGCTCGTCCAAGGCTTTCGAAATAGCAGCAACCGGTTCATAAAGGCCTGTATAAGTCACTCCGAGAGTCGGTACCACTCCAATTGTATTTTCATCTACTGCGGTAAGCACACCAGCGGGATCCATAAATGGCTGATCCGGCCTAATAGTTACATAGCACGGCTCAATGTCCCAATAGTTGGCGAATTTTTTCCAAACGACCTGGACAGCAGAACTAAATACGATATTTGGCCGTTCAATTGGCTTCGCTTGCTGCTTTCGCGCCTTTTGCCAGCGCCGCTTTAGAGCTAAGCCTCCGAGCATACAGGCTTCCGACGATCCTATTGTTGAAACGCCAATTGCATCAAGCGGATTAGGCGCATGCCAAAGATCAGCTAACATTCGGACACATTGTTCCTCTATCCGCGCTGTCTGCGGATATTCATCTTTATCGATCAAATTCTTATTGGCCGATTCGGTGTATAAGCGATTTGCGGAAGGATCCATCCAGGTTGTAACGAATGTGGCCAAGTTAAGATGGGCATTACCATCAGAACCGACTTTAGCGCGGATCATTTGATACGCGTCCTCGGAGGACATGCCTTCATCTGGCATACGAAGATGCGGAATAGATTTTTCTGTATTGCGGACGAAGGGAGGATTTATGGAAAATTCGTATGGGAGCATCATTTGCCCGCGGCCAAGATGCCAAGCCGGAGAGCTTTTCTTTGCCGGTCGGCAATCAGTGTTATATGGATCATACAATGGTTTCCATAAGGTTCCTAACTTTAATGCATCTTCAGGCGCAAACTGTAAGAGATTTGGCGGCTGATATCCTAAATGTAAATGAGGCGGAGTACTATATGTCTTCCTTTTAAAATGACTGACCATGAATGCCCTCCTTATTCAACAGCTCGTTAATAAGTATGATCGATATCCATAATCTAGAAGCCAATCATGTAAAAACCCCTTCGAATGAAGGGATCGTCTATTTGTCTTTCAGCCGATTATTTGTACTGATTCAGCTTGTTGAAAAATTGGATAAGAAAGTGATAGAAATTCTTTTCGGCTGGTGCAATTTCCCTGTTTTTTGGAATAATCACACCAACCGTTCGCATGACCGTTGGCGATTCAATTGGAATTTTGACGGAAAAGCGGGGAACGGAGTCATAAAAAGTGCTCTCAGGCAGCAGGCTGACACCAATTCCTGCTGACACGAGCCCCTTTAAAGCATCCATATCTTCTCCTTCAGACGTAATATTTGGTTCAAAGCCCGCTTCACGACAAGCTTCTACCACAATTTTCCGCAAGATATACCCTTTTGGAAATAAGACAAATGGGTCTGTCCGCAAATCACTTAATGACAAACTTTTTCGAACAGCTAGTGGGTGACGATGGGGAAGCAAAGCAACAATGGTTTCCATAAACAAAATCTTAGCCTCGAGATCAGGTTCCTTCATCGGAACAGGGCCAAGAAATGCTAAATCAATTTCACCATTTTTAACAGCATCGATTAAATAGGCATAGGAACCTTGACGTAAATGGAAGGTAACGTTCGGCACATCTTCCTTATAAACCGAAATTACATTTGGCAGCCAATAACGGGCGAGGCTTGTCGGGTAGCCAATTTTGATCGTCCCTGCCTGTGGGTCAAGATACTCTTCGACTTTTTCCTTTGCTTCTTCAATCGTTTTTAAGGCGGTTAGGACATATTGCAAAAAAATAGTTCCGATCTGCGTCACTTTAATATTGCGACCGACCCGCTCTAATAGCTTAACCCCTAGCTCCTCTTCCAGCTTCGTAATTTGATAGCTGACAGCAGATTGAGCAACGTTTAGAAATTCGGCTGCCTCTGTCACATGCTCTCGTTGTGCGACTTCTACAAAATAACGTAATTGACGAAGCTCCATTTTTTTCTCCTTTGATTCATATAAATATTAGATTGATTTGATATAAATTATATATTGTTTGTATTAGTAAGAAAACCTAAAATAGTTTATAGAAAATATTTCGACAATAATCAACAGGAGCGATTGCAAATGACATTTCATCAACTACCAAAAGCACAAGGCCTTTATCGTCCTGAATTTGAACATGATGCCTGTGGAATCGGTTTGTATGCTCATCTAAAAGGGAAAGCCACACATGATATTGTGGAAAAAGGGCTAAAAATGCTTTGTCAACTAAATCATCGCGGCGGACAGGGGAGTGACCCGTTAACAGGCGATGGCGCGGGAATGATGGTTCAGATACCGGATTTATTTTTCCGGCAAGAATGTTCAGAAATGAACTTGCCTGAAAAAGGAAAATACGCTGTCGGGATGCTGTTTTTCTCAAAAAATGATGCTGAGCGGAACAAAGCTGAAACGGTTATTCAGCAATTAGTTGAACAGGAAGGGCAAACAGCGCTTGGCTGGCGAACGGTGCCTGTTGATGCTGAAAAAATCGGAAGAGCGGCCCAGGGAAGCTGTCCGGTGATTCGCCAATTGTTTATTGGTGATGCCGAGAATCGCATGGATTCTTTATCCTTTGAACGGAAATTGTACGTGATTCGGAAACAAGCTGAAAAATGGTCAAAGGAATCAGGTTACCGGTTTTATTTCGCCAGCCTATCGAGCCGAACGATCGTTTATAAAGGGCTGTTGAAGCCAGAACAGGTTGATGCGTTTTATTTAGATCTGCAAAATGAGCTGTTTGTTTCGGCTTTTGCTTTAGTGCATTCGCGCTTTAGCACGAATACATTTCCAAGCTGGGAAAGAGCACACCCAAACCGCTATTTGATCCACAACGGTGAAATCAATACA
>JAKACS010000244.1 GCA_021821235.1 Bacillota bacterium | reverse complement strand
AATGCGAAAATAACCGGATGGGTTCAGGATTTAACGTCAAAAGAAGAAGCTGAAAAGGCGATTCGGTCTCATTTGCCGGAGTTGAAGGCGACGGCAGAGGAAACGGTGAGGCGCGAGGGAGCAAACCAAACGGTGAAGATGGAGTTAGGTAAAGTACAGTTTCCAACAAAGTTGTATGGTGAATTTTTGTATCCTGCTGGGACGTATGAAGCATTGTTGATTACGCTTGGGGAAGGCAAAGGTGCCAATTGGTGGTGCGTACTGTTTCCGCCGTTATGTTTTCTTGATTTTTCAAATAGTACGGCTGTGAGTGCAGGAACCCCAGACAAAAAGACGATTCCGGGAAAGAAGGAAGAATCGGGAGCTGCTGCTGATCAAGAAGCCACTTCCGTTAAGGAACAAGAGAAGCAGTCCGCGGAAGAAGCACCGCCGGTTCAAAAAGCAGATTCACAAGCAGTTCAGCCGCAAGAGCAGCAAGTACAAGAGAAAAGCCAGCAGGCAAAACAGCAGCAGTCAGAAAAGAAGCCGGCTAAAAAAGAGGAGCAAGCGCAAAAGCCGCAGAAAGAGAAGGCTCCCGCCAAAGCTGAAAAACAAGTTCAGGCGGCTTCTAAGGAAAATGGGCAGCCGCAGGCAAAAATAGATTCACAGGAGCAGCCGGAAATTAGTGCGCCGTCTGCCAAGCAGGAGGCCGTTCTCGATCAAACGGGCGATGGCCAGAAGCAAAAGGCTCCTGTTTACACACCACAGGATGAAGAGCCGGTCAAAGTAAAATTCTTTATTGTAGAATTATGGGAAAAATGGTTTCGGTAAAAGGGAGACGATAGCGGTCTCTTTTTTTTGTTAAAACAGGTTGCGAAAGAGCCTCACAAACGAGATGACTTTCCTAACAAAAGAGTGCTTCGAACGATGCCATTCTCCTTTTTGGAGATTTATTTTTTGTTGCGGGCTGAGATTACAGTTTGGACAAGTTGTTTACAAGTTGATGACAGCCGTTTTGTTTTGCCCGAGAACGGCTATTAGATGACTGTAAGCATCGACAACAAAACTTTTCTAAGGAGTGGATCACGATGGCGAACAATGATAGCAACATGTCTAGAGAAGAAAGAGGACGCAAAGGCGGAGAAACAACTGCCAGAAATCATGATAAAGAGTTTTTCCAGGAAAACGGCCGCAAAGGTGGCGAGGCAACAGCTGAGAACCATGACCGGGATTTCTATGAGGAAATTGGCCGCAAAGGCGGGGAATCGAACCGTGACAATAATCGGGAAGATCACTAAATCAAACCGGATGGCAGAAAGGAAGATCCAGTCAGCGGAGCGAAACAGGATCGATTTTACTAGAATTCGAACAGCCGTTATCCGATTCTAGCCAAATAAAAATCTGCAAGTTCGATGGGAAACAAGGCAGTCCATGACCGGGCTGCCTTGTTTGTCGCATTCCTGCGGTTCTATTTTCCCTCTCGATTCATATTCATAGAAATAGAATTAGAAAAATGAGGTGGAATCGATGCCATTGCAAATTCGGGGTGCGGCAGGAAAGGATTTGCCGGCCGTAAAACAATTTTTGCTAAATGCAGGCTTGGGAATTGAGGGACTTAGTGAGGAAACCGTCGACCATTTTCTCATTATGGAAAGCGAAGTAGGACAAGTAATGGGCACGTTGGGAATCGAGAAAATGGCGGAAAACGGCTTGCTTCGCTCGCTCGTTGTTACTTCTGGTCAAACCCAACAGGATCTTTTGCTGCTAGTCAGCCAGGCCTGCCAATTCGCAATGGAAAAGGAAATAGCGAGGCTGTTCTTGGCAACGAATAAACAAAACGCCGTTTCATTCTTTCAACTCCTCGGCTTTCAGGTAGTTGAACGAAGTAGCTTGCCGGAAGAATTATTTACCTCCGAGCATATGCAGTCAATTGCAACTGTGGATAACTCAATATTTTTAAAATTTTCGTTTTGACTGTGGATATATCCACAAAGTTATCCACCTTTTCACCGTAGTTATTCACATTTTGTGGATAAAGCTTGTATTTTTCTCCGGCATCTTTTATACTTTCAAGCGTAACTTAGGAAAAGAATAAGCAAATTGGCCAGTCAGCAGAAGGAATGGTTTTAAAGCGAAGGTGGATAAAAATGAGAACAAAAGTGTGGAATGTGGATAAATTTGTGGATAATCTTGAAAATGATCCGCAAATTGTGGATGCGGCACAGCTTTTGCAGCAAAATGAAGTGGTGGCCTTGCCAACAGAAACCGTTTACGGGCTTGGTGGGAATGCAAAAAATGACGTGGCGGTTGCAAAAATTTTTGCAGCTAAAGGAAGGCCTGTGGATAACCCGCTGATCATCCACATTGCTGATCGGTCTCAGCTGGATGAATTCGTTGCGGAAATCCCTGAAAAAGCAGCAATGCTAATGAAAGCATATTGGCCTGGACCGCTGACGATTATTTTTAAACAAAAGCCAGGAGTGCTGTCTGAAAAAGCGACTGCTGGACTTGGAACGGTTGCAGTCCGAATGCCGAATCATCCGGTTGCGCTCGCGTTGTTAAAAAGCTGCAAGCTGCCAATTGCCGCTCCAAGTGCCAACAGCTCGGGCAAGCCAAGCCCAACAACCGCCCAGCATGTGTTAGAAGACTTAAATGGAAAAATTGCCGGTCTATTGGATGGTGGAGCAACTGGTGTTGGTGTTGAATCGACAGTTGTTGATTGCACGAGTGCAGTACCGGTTATTTTGCGGCCTGGCGGCGTGACGAAAAAACAGCTGACAGAGGTTGTTGGCTCGGTAGAGGTGGATCGCGCGTTAACAAGCGGCAATGCGAAACCGAAGGCACCCGGTATGAAGTACAAACATTATGCCCCGAATGCGCCGATGTTTTTGGTCGACGGCACGGCGGATTTCATCCAGCAACTTATTCGGGAAAAGCAGGCACAGGGATTGCGCGTCGGCGTTTTGGCAACCGAAGAAACGGCTTCGCAATATCGAAGCGATCTGGTGCTGGCGTGCGGAAGCCGTTCGGAATTGTCAACGGTGGCAAGAGCTTTGTATGACACACTGCGCACGTTTAATCATGGAAAAATCGACATCATTTATAGCGAGGTTTTTCCAACTGTTGGTGTTGGCCAGGCAATCATGAACCGCCTGCTTAAAGCCGCCGGAAATCACATCATTGTCGAAGACTAACGAAATGAAAAAATCAGTTTCTGTTGGAAAAGAGACTGATTTTTTTCGTTTTTCATTCCTTTAAAAAAATAAGCTAAAAACCGAGTGCCATAGCCATATAAGTCGTTTTCTTCTTCTAAATCCACTTGGACGTGCATATCTTGAACTAGCAAGTCCAAGGGGGCGAAAAAATAAGAATGACAGCATATGCAGGAGAATTACTTGCACTAGCCATCATGGCGTTTGCACTAGGGATGGATGCCTTTTCTGTCGGTCTTGGGATGGGTATGTACCGGCTGCGGTTACGGCAAATTTTTAAAATTGGCATCACTATTGGCATTTTTCATGTTTGGATGCCGCTTGTTGGCATGCTTGCTGGTAAATTTTTATCCGAACGGTTTGGAACGGTTGCGAGCATACTAGGAGGGCTATTGCTCATCCTGTTAGGAATACAAATGGCATGGTCAAGCTTGAAAAAAGATCAGGAAAGCGTGATTACTCCTGTCGGCATCGGCTTGCTGTTGTTTGCTTTCAGTGTCAGCCTCGACAGTTTATCCGTCGGACTTACATTGGGGATTTATGGAGCTAAAACGATTTTGGTCATTGTCAGTTTTGGAATTGCGGCGACCATTTTGACATGGAGCGGCCTATTGATCGGAAGAAAGGTGCAGGGCTTGCTCGGTGCGTACAGTGAAGCCCTGGGTGGCATGATCCTACTAGTTTTTGGTATAAAATTATTGCTTCCCTTCTAAAACTGCTTCTGGCTCGGAAGCAGTTTTATGTTGAAATCCGGATAAACGATCCCGTTTGAAAAAGAACCCGCAAATAATTGATCCCATACTCTTAGTACGTAGTTTTTTTTACTAGAGTATGTTGGAATTTTCGAAAATTGTCTTATAATGAAGGAAAAGGAGGCTAACCATCATGCAGCGCGTTTTATTTGTTTGCACCGGAAATACATGCAGAAGTCCAATGGCAGCCGCCATTTTGAAAAATCAAAACATCCCTAATGTGGAAGTGAAATCGGCAGGAATTTATGCAGCCAATGGAAATGAAGCATCGGAACAGGCCAAGCAAGTGCTAACTGAAAACAAAATTGAGCATAATCATCAATCTGCAGCTTTAACGGGCAGCGAGGTAGGCTGGGCTAGCTTAATTTTAACAATGACGGCGGTACATAAAGCCGCCATTCTTGACAGGTTTCCGGAAGCAGCCGGGAAGACATTTACCTTAAAGGAATTTGCCAGGGAGGAGGACGAGTTGGATGTGGCCGATCCGTTTGGCGGCGATGTAGAGCGTTATCGGACTACGTTTCGCCAGCTTGAGGCATTGATTCAAGCTGCGATTGACCGCTTAAAAAGCAGTTCGTAAGTTCGGTTACAAGTTTGAGTATGCAATCAACAAGTTGATTCAGGGGGAGAGCAATGGAAGAGAAGAGAAAGTACCGGTTTGGTCTTAGAAAAAAGGTCGTTTTTTTAACAACGATTTCAGCCATTATTACATACACAACAAGTGCATTGTTTATTTACATCCTCTATCCGATTGTAAAAGCGTATCTTGATCAGGTTTCTTTCACCTTGATTACGTTAATTCTTGGCATCGTTTGGACAGGCATATTGGCATTCTTCGCCGCAGGATTTATTATTCGACCGTTGAAACGGATTGAGCTTGGCGCCTTAAAGGCAGCAAAGGGAGATATTAGCGAAGACATCGCGGTTCCGGCTTCGGATGATGAAATCCGTTCACTTGGTTTGGCCTTTAATCATATGCTGGCCAGTTTGCGTGATATGGTCAGGCAAATTGAGGAAAACTTCCGCGAAACAAACGAAAAAGTACTCACCATTTCCCAGCATTCGGCCCACGCTTCGCAACATGCGGAAGCGATTTCACGCACGATACATGATATTTCAGCCGGTGCAGAAAATTCCGCAGTATCGGTTCAAAAAACGGTGGAATCAATGGACAAGCTTACACAAATTGCAGAAACGGTACAAGCGAAAGCTTCCGCATCCGAGAATGTATCTGCTGAAATGGTTCAGGAACTAAAGGTGGCAAAAGAAACGATCCAGCTGCTCATTGACGGCATGAAGCGGATCGCCGAGCGAAACAGTGGCTCAATGGAAACGGTCAAGCGCCTTGAGGAAAACACGAAAAAGATAGAAAAAATCATTCGTCTTGTCGGCGATTTGGCAGCCCAAACCAACTTGCTTGCCCTGAACGCTTCGATTGAAGCCGCAAGAGCCGGAGAACATGGAAAAGGATTTGCTGTGGTTGCTGATGAAGTGCGCAATTTGGCAGATGAAAGTGCCGTTGCAGTTCAAGGCATTTCCCAGTTGATTAAAAGTATTCAAGCGGAAGTCAAAAATGTCGTAACAGAAATTTCGTCACAGGTGGAAACAGCTAATCGCGAAGTGGCAAAAGGAAATCAAACAAATGCGGCAATGGAGGAGATGGCTCAGTTCGTTGTTGACATGGCGCAAATGGTGCAATCCATTTCCAGTCTTGCAGGTCAGCAAATGGAGAGTATCCGCTACACTGCCGGCCAGTCGCAGGAGGTTGCTGCGATTGCTGAACAAACATCCGCAGGGGCCCAGG
>JAKACS010000243.1 GCA_021821235.1 Bacillota bacterium | reverse complement strand
GTCACGCCCGTTTCAATTGCAAGCCCAAGTTCTGCGATCATATCGGAAGCACTTGCTCCTGCAATTTGTGCCCCGATAATTAAGCCGTCTTCTTTTTGCGTGATCAGTTTTAAGAAACCATCCGTACTGTCAAGCGACAATGCCCGACCATTTGCGGCAAACGGGAATTTCGCAGCCTTGATTTCGATCCCTTCTTTTTTCGCTTGCTCTTCTGAATATCCTACTGAAGCTAACTCCGGATCAGAGAAAACAACAGCAGGGATTCCAAGATAATCGATCTCAGATGGATGACCAGATATAGCTTCTGCAGCAATTTTTGCCTCATATGATGCCTTATGAGCCAATTGAGGGCCTGCAACAACGTCACCAATTGCATAAATATTACTAACATTTGTGCGGCATTGTCTATCGATTTCAATAAGCCCGCGATCAGTCATTTTAACTCCCGCTTGTTCCAAGCCCATTTCATCCGTGTTTGGACGGCGTCCAACCATAACGAATACATAATCAGCGTCGATTTTCTTTTCTTCGCCTTTTACTTCAAACGTTACCGTTACACCGTCTTCTCTTTCTTCGACGCCTTTCGCCATTGCTTTTGTATAGAATTCTGCACCTTTTTTCTTCATTGTTCGTTTAACAAGTGAAGCCATTTGCTTGTCAAATACGCCCATGCCGAGGATTTCATCTGCACCTTCTAAAATCGTCACTTGGCTGCCAAAGTTTGCATAGGCACCGCCAAGTTCGATACCGATAACACCGCCACCGATCACGACGATTTTCTGAGGAATTTCAGTCAGGTTTAATGCACCGGTTGAATTCAGCACGCGTTTTGAATATTTAAAGGTAGGCAATTCAATTGGACGAGATCCAGTCGCGATAATGGCATTCTTAAACGTATACGTTTGTGCTGAATTTTCATCCATTACCCGAAGTGTGTTCGCATCAACAAAGTATGCTTCTCCACGAACAATATTCACTTTATTGCCTTTTAATAATCCTTCAACGCCGCCGGTTAATTTTTTGACAACGCCAGCTTTAAATTCTTGGACTTTCGAAAAATCCACCTTTACGTTTTCCGCTTTAATTCCAAAGTCTTCGGAATGAACAGCGGTTTCATAACGATGTCCTGCAGAAATCAATGCTTTAGAAGGAATACAGCCAACGTTCAGACATACTCCACCAACATATTCCTTTTCGACAATCGTTACTTTTTGACCGAGCTGGGCAGCACGAATTGCTGCCACATACCCGCCAGGACCTGCACCGATGACGATCGTATCTGTTTCAATTGGGAAATCTCCAACAACCATTTATTACGCCTCCATTAACAATAGTTCAGGATCATTTAATAAGCGCTTAATGTGATTCATTGCATGCTGTGCAGTCGCACCATCGATCATCCGGTGGTCGAAGCTTAGTGATAATGCAAGAACCGGAGCAGCAACAATTTCTCCATCTCTGACAATTGGCTTTTCTGCAATGCGGCCAACACCTAGGATTGCAACTTCCGGATGGTTAATAACTGGTGTAAACCATTGTCCGCCGGCAGAACCAATATTCGAAATCGTGCAGGAAGCACCCTTCATTTCATTTGGTGCAAGCTTGCCATCGCGGGCTTTTCCAGCCAATTCATTGATTTCGTTAGAAATAGTGAAGACTGATTTACGGTCAGCATCTTTGACAACTGGAACCAACAAACCTTTATCCGTATCAGCAGCAATACCGATATTGTAATAGTGCTTATGAATGATTTCATTTGATGCATCATCTAAAGAAGTGTTAAGTGCCGGGAATTCACGCAATGCACTTGTTAAGGCCTTTACGATATATGGCAAGAAAGTTAATTTAATCCCTTTAGCGGCAGCCACTTCTTTGAATTTTTTGCGGTGAGCAACCAGCTTTGTCACATCTACTTCATCCATAAGGGTAACGTGTGGAGCCGTATGTTTCGAATTTACCATTGCTTTTGCAATTGCTTTGCGGATTCCGCTCATTTTTTCACGTGTTTCCGGATATTCACCTTGCGGAATTGGCGCTTGTGCAGCTTTTGCTTCCTCAGCTTTAACCGTTTCAGCTGGTTGGACTGCTTCTTGTGCTGCACCTCCGCTCAGGAATGCGTCAATATCGCTCTTTAAAACGCGGCCATTTTCACCACTGCCTGCAACCAAGCGAATATCTACACCTTTTTCACGTGCATACTTACGTACAGAAGGCATGGCGATCACCCAGCGATTCGGATCCACTTGTTCTTGCGGTGCTACACCTGCAGCAGGCTTTTCAGGAGTTGCTTGCGGTGCTGCATCAGCTTGTGGTGCCGACGCTGCTTGTGGTGCCTCATGACCTTCGTCGCCCTTAAATTGGATATTTTCATATCCCGGTGCATCAAAAGTAACGAGAACCTGTCCAACCGTTGCAACTGTTCCTTCTTCAACTAAAACTTCCAAGACCGTTCCTTCTACTGGTGATGGAATTTCAACGACCGCTTTATCATTTTGCACTTCGCATAATACATCATCTTCTTGAACTTTATCGCCAGGCTTCACGAACCATTTTACAATTTCACCTTCGTGAATTCCTTCACCGATATCAGGTAATTTAAATTGAAATGACAACGGGATTCACCCTCCTGTTTTTGTTATTTGGGGAACAGGTAATGGTTCCCCATAAGAAAAATTAAAAGGTTAAAACTTTTTTCGCAGCTTCGATGACATCTTTATAATTTGGCAGCCAAACGGCCTCTGCTTGCGGGAAAGCAAAAACGGTATCAGGAGCTGCAACTCGAAGCACCGGTGCTTCAAGGCTTAAAATGGCCCGTTCGTTGATTTCAGCGACAATTTGTGCAGCAATCCCGGCTTGTTTTTGCGCTTCTTGGACAACAATGGCACGGCCAGTTTTTTCGACTGAAGCAATGATTGTTTCAACATCAAGCGGGCTGATCGTGCGAAGATCAACTATCTCGGCTGAAAATCCTTCTTTTTCAAGTTCCTCAGCAGCTTTTAATGATTCATGTACCATTGCACCATACGTAATAATCGAAACATCTTTTCCTTCGCGTTTCACATCTGCTTTTCCTAATGGAATAGCGTACTCTTCTTCGGGTACTTCTTGGCGGAATGAACGGTATAATTTCATATGTTCAAGGAAAACAACCGGATCATTGTCACGGATGGAAGAGATTAAAAGCCCTTTTGCATCATATGGAGTGGACGGGATAACCACCTTCACACCTGGAGATTGGGCTATTAGTCCTTCCAAACTATCCGCGTGCATATCAGGAGTGTGTACGCCTCCACCGAAAGGTGAGCGGATCGTAACAGGAGCATGAAACTTGCCACCTGTACGGTAACGCAAACGAGCCATTTGTCCCGCAATAGAGTCCATTACTTCGAAAACGAAACCAAAAAACTGAATTTCCGGAATTGGACGAAATCCTTGCAAGCTTAGACCAATAGCTAAACCGCCAATCCCAGATTCAGCAAGCGGAGTATCGAATACACGATCAACTCCAAATTCTTTTTGAAGGCCTTCAGTCGCACGGAAAACCCCGCCGTTAACACCAACGTCTTCCCCAAAGACCAATGTGTTTGGATCATTTTTTAATTCTGTGCGCAGCGCATCCGTTATCGCTTGAATCATTGTCATTTGAGCCATGGCTTACTTCGACTCCTTTGCTTGATAAATTTCATATTGTTCTTTCAGCGTTTGCGGCATTTCTTCATACATAATCGACATTAAATCTGTCACTTTTTGTTTCGGTGCCGCATCTGCTTTTTTGATGGCTTCTTTAATATCTTCTTTTGCTTGTTCGATTACTTCATTTTCTTTTTCTTCACTCCACAAGCCTTTTTTCTCTAAGAATTTACGGAAGCGGACAAGCGGATCTTTCTTTTCCCATTCATTATCTAGTTCAGACGTACGGTAGCGTGTTGGGTCATCACCAGCCATTGTGTGTGGGCCGTAGCGGTATGTCAACGTTTCAATCAGTGTTGGCCCTTCACCATTAATAGCCCGTTCACGTGCTTCGCGTACAGCAGTATATACAGCTAGCGGATCCATTCCATCTACTTGGATTCCCGGAATTCCAGCAGCTACTGCTTTTTGGGCTAGTGTTCCAGCAGCAGTCTGCAGTGCAACTGGAGTAGAAATGGCGAACTGATTGTTTTGGACAATAAAGATTGCTGGTGCTTTAAATGCCCCGGCAAAGTTGATTCCCTCATAGAAATCCCCTTGTGATGTCCCACCGTCGCCTGTATACGTAATAGCAACCGATTTGGCACCGCGTTTTTTCATTCCAAGCGCTACACCAGCAGTTTGAACATACTGGGCACCAATGATAATTTGTGGGATTGCAATATTGACACCTTCAGGAATTTGGCCGCCTTCAAAATGGCCTCTTGACCATAAAAACGCTTGGTATAATGGTAATCCATGCCAAATAATTTGCGGCACATCACGGTATCCTGGAAGAATAAAGTCTTCCTTTTCAAGTGCAAATTGTGAAGCAAGCTGCGATGCTTCTTGTCCGGCTGTTGGCGCATAGAAACCTAACCTTCCTTGACGGTTAAGGGAAATTGAACGTTGGTCAAGAATTCGGGTATACACCATGCGGCGCATTAATTCCTGTAATTGTTCATCGTTTAAGTCAGGCATAGCCGCTTCATTTACGACTTCGCCTTCTTCATTTAAAATTTGAAGGGTTTGAAACTGTTCTGTCACTATATCGAGCGCTTTTTTCGCGTCGAGCTGAGCATTCTTCGTTTTAGAAGCCATCTTCGTCACCTTTTCCTTTTCTTTATTTAAGAATTTATTAGTAAAAATCCACTAATTTAGGTTGCCCAAATTCCCGAATAAAAATGGCCGTTCACGGTTTTTATTGTAAAGGAATTTTCGGCACCAGATGACAGATAAGACAAATTTTTATGTTTTCAATTAGTTGTTCCACAAGAAGAATCACAAAAAAACATACACGTTCTTATCCACGATCATCTACTTCTGTATCAGTTATTTTTTAAATACCATTGATACAATTTTCGTTTCCACAATTGAGTTTACCTCAACAAATAACTCCCGTCAATTACTATGATTTATTATTTTACATCATTATTATATTAGAAAATCGATTTCGTAAAAATTATCCCTGTACTATTGATACGAACAAAACTGTACTACAAAAAAGGCTCATTTTCGAAAGTTGTTATAGAAAAGTTCATAGAATTTTCATAAAATCCATTGACAAATTCTTCGACATTTTCAAGTTATAAAAAAGTCGGCAGAATCTGCCGATTTTCCCGTTAGGATGTTTGTTTTGTTTTTAATCCAGCTGTTTTGTAAAACTCCAACTTTTTCTCATTGTATTGCTTTGTTAAGTCGTTAAATTGTTTATTCGCTTCGACAATTTTTTTATAAGAATCGTTCAACTTATTGATTTGCCCTTCTAATCCATCCAAAGTAACATTTTTGTCCTTTAGCATTTGATACAACTGCCGGTCATATGAGATCCCCTGCATGTACTGTTTGAGCAGCTCATCGTGAGCCCGATACCTTTTCATCATTATTGCATACAGTTGCTCTGCTTGTTGTTTAAGCGCCTTTTTTCCCAATTCATCTTGAACATCCTGCACTTTTTTAAATTGCTTTTCCGATTCTTTTAAGCTCTCTGTTTCTTTTTCCATCAGGTTTTGGCGCCTATCTGTGAGTGTAAGAGCCTCATCTGATAAATTAACAATTTGATCGTATTGTTTCATTCCTAATTTGATGATTTGATTATAAAGCTTTTCTT
>JAKACS010000242.1 GCA_021821235.1 Bacillota bacterium | reverse complement strand
GGGAATTTTGTCTCATTTCCAACATAAAAAAACAGCCGCCAAACATTGGCGGCCGTTTCTATATCCACTTTACTTCAAGTATTAGCTGCTGTTTGAAAAGCTGCAAAATAAACTCTTCGTAAAAATCCTTACGCACGATTATTTGGTAATGGTGGTTTTTGTGAGCATAAACCAATACATCGGTAATGATATTGTTTTCGCTAAAATACTTTTCTACTTTTTCAATTTGCGGTTTAAATTCGTTTGTCATAAAAGTGATATTGAATTCAATATCCTCTCCATTTTTTGATTCAGTTAATTTCATTATTTTTTCATCAAACGTATAAGTCAATTTCAAATGCTTCATCTCCCTTTACATAAGATATCGCAAGTACACATAGACGGTCGAGATCAAAACGGACAGGATCATTAACGGAAACGCCACGAGTAAAAACTTTCCGAAAGAAATCGGATATCCCTCTTTTGCTGCCAGCCCGGCAACAATGACATTGGCGCTGGCGCCGACCAATGTACCATTTCCACCAAGATCGGCTCCAAGGGAAAGACTCCACCACAGCGGATCCAAATTGGTAATGCCCATTGATCCCATTTCGTTAATCATCGGGATCATTGTTGCCACAAAAGGGATATTGTCAATAAAGGCAGATGCTAGAGCACTGATCCATAGAATGAGAATGGATGTAGCTTTTACATCCCCTCCGGTCAAAGATACCGCGTATTTCGCCAATAACGAGATTACTCCGGTTTCAATTAGACCGGACACAAGTACAAACAATCCAATAAAGAAGAAAATTGTTGTCCACTCCACTTTGTGAAACGCCTTGTCTAAATATTTTTCCCCGGTTAATAAAAGTAATAAAAAGGCTCCTGCTAAAGCAACTGTTGCGGACTCAACTTGTACAATTTGATGGATGAAGAATCCCACAATTGTTACAAACAAGGTGATCAGTGATTTTATTAATAGCTTTTTATCAACGATTTCTTCTTTTTCATCAAGATCCATTAAATTTGCTTTTAATTCTTCAGACGTTTTCATTTGTTTGCGGTACAAAAAAGCCAAGATTGCAATATTCACAAACAAAATCAAAAAAGAAATCGCCGTTAAGTTATTGATAAATGCCATGAACGTTAACTCTTTGACGGCACTCCCGATCATGATATTGGGCGGATCGCCAATTAAAGTAGATGTTCCGCCTATATTTGAAGCAATGATTTCCGTAATTAAAAACGGGATCGGATTGACCCGTAATTGTCTTGTAATGCTGAATGTTACCGGCACCATCAGCAAGACGGTTGTGACATTATCAAGAAATGCTGAGCCGATTGCGGTAATCACGCTTAAAACAATCAGGATTTTTAGCGGACTGCCCTTGACTTTTTTGGCGGCCCAAATCGCAATAAAATTGAATAAGCCAGTTTCAGCTGTAATGGCGACAATGATCATCATCCCTGTTAATAAGCCAATTGTATTAAAATCAATATGTTCGAGTGCCTTTTCCTGGCCGACAATGCCCAATAAGACCATTAAGATACCGCCAGTCATCGCGATAATGGTACGATGAATTTTCTCTGTCACAATAAAAGCATAAGTTACCAAAAAAACTCCAATTGCAATAATTGCTTGATTTGACAAGCATTCCACCCCATTTTCTTTCTTGTTTCTCCTTTTACCGTTCCGTTTTTCAAAGAAAAAATACGTTATTTTCTTAAAAAAGGCAAAGAGGAGCCTGTGATGACAGACTCCTCCAAAAAAAATTAAACTATGTTGTTTCTTTTTATTGTAAAGAAGGTACAAAAACTTGTAAAGAAATTTGTTTGATAGCGCACACTGAATTTTACTGTTATTTTACTGGCAATTGAATGGTAAAAGTAGACCCTTGTCCTTTTTCGCTCTTTACTTGGATGCTTCCATGATGATTTTTAATGATCGTATAGGTCACAATAATGCCCAGCCCTGTGCCGTTTTCCTTTGTTGTAAAAAAAGAGGTTCCAAGCTTCTCGATTTCTTCATTTGTCATACCACAGCCGGTATCGGAAATGGAAATTTTGGCCATATTAATAGTACAATCCTTAGTAATGTTTATCGTGATTTCTCCATTCGTTGCCGTTGCTTCAATTGCATTTTTGATAAAATTGATAAATGCTTGTTTTAGTTGCATTTCATCGTATTCAATTTCTATGTATTCGCTATCGCAAGAAAAATGTATGGAAATATGTCTTTTAAAAGCCATGCTTTCGAATAAAAAAATGACTTCTTTCATTAAATAAATGACGTTGACAGCTCTAATGGACATCAGTGAGTTCTTGAACAATTTCGATGGCATGAATCATTTAGGGAATGATTCCCATTATAAAAGCAGCTAACAAATGGGAGCGGAGTTTTTTTGTTTATAAAGTGAGTTAAACTTGAAGGCGATTACAAGATTCGTGCTTGAAAAAAGCGGTTTTATGCAAAAGTTTTGCTAGTTAAAAAGGATAAATTGAAAAAACGTGATACGCATCACTTAATTGATAATAATTTTCAGTTAGAATGGTGCTAGATAATAAAAATTGGAGGAGTTCGATATGGAAAAATTCTCGCTATCAGCCTTTCAAGAATACAGTGAAGAAAAATTTACAAAAAGGGTCATTCGCAAAGGTGAAAATACGGCTTTTGTTTTAAATTTTATGCCAGGACAGCAGCTTCCTGACCACAAGAATCCGGGTACGGAAGTATATTTATATGCATTAACAGGAACAGGAACGATTGTGATTGATGGAAACGAAACCGAAATGGCAGCAGGTGACTTGGTTCATACAAGCGGTGAGGAATCATTGGCATTTCGCAATACTGGTAGCGACCCGGTAAGCCTGTATGTTGTATTGACAAAATTGCCAGGAGAAGAGTACGCGAAAAATATTTAATCATACGCGGGGCCAGCCGATCAACATGGCTGGCTTAAAATTTTACTGTCCGATCGTCTTTTTCTTTGCTCCAAAAAACCACCAGTTCCAATCCCCGAGCAGCTTCATCAGCGCTGGCACAAGAACCATTCGGACGATGGTTGCGTCAATGAAAATCGCAATCGCAATCCCGACTCCTAGCTGCTTAATCGGCATGACGCCGGTAAAAGCAAAGGCGCCCGTAACAACAATCATAATCGCCGCAGCGGACGTAATGATTTTGCTTGTATAAGTTAAGCCATTCACCGTTGCCAAGCTGTTATCTCCTGTTTTCGCGTAAAACTCTTGGATTCTTGAGATTAAAAACACTTCATAATCCATTGAAAGTCCAAAGACGAGACTGAAGACGAAAACAGGCAATATAAGCGCAATGTCAACAGGCTTCAACCCAAAATGGCCTTGCTGAAAAATCCAGACAACAACACCAAACGTGCAGCTCAGGCTTAAGATATTCATCAAAATTGCTTTTAACGGGATCAGCAGCGAACGAAAAGCGAGCATCAAAATCAGGAAAGTCGAAAGGAAAATGAGTAGCAAGCCATATGGTGCCTTAGTGAAAATTTCATCAAAAATCTCCTGTTCGAATTTGATCTGGCCGCCGAATGCAGCTTTTAAACCGAGATCTCTTTCAGACCAATCTCTTATCCATCCCCTTGCTTTTGCTGAATTCTTTCCGGTTTTTAAAAATACTTCCAAGCGGATTTTGTTATCTTTCACAAAGTAAGCCAGAACCGACCCTGTTTTTTGTTTATCCCCATATTGGATTAGTTGCGAAAGCTGGGCGACGTTTTGTGCACCGGTTGCTGAAAATGGTGAATTTACCTTAAAAACAAGCGGGTCTTTGCTTAATTGCACGACCACCTTGTCCAATTTTTCAAGATTTAGTTGCTGCAAGGAACTTCCTTTTGTTTCTAATACGATTGAGACTTTGTTTTCATCCTTTTGGTCTGCCGGAATAAATTGCTTTTTAAACGTTTCATAGGCGATCCTGGATGGATAATGGGCCGGCAGCGAATCGATCCCCGGAATGCTTAGATTCATTTCTTTCGCCGGAATCAGACCCAGCAATAGAAGTGCGAGGGCAATAACGGTCATCAACAAGGGTCGTCTCATTACATATCGGGCAAAGTGATACCATATCGATTGCCTGCTTTCTTTTGCTGGCAAAATGCTTAATTGATTGATTCTTTGTCCGATAACAGAAAGCAATGCTGGCAAAAACGTATTAGCTGAAAGGGCGGAGATAAAGACAACGGTCATTCCGCCAAGCGCGACATTTTGAAAGATGTCAATTTTGATAAATAAAAGTCCTGATAGGCCGATAAACACACAGAGACCGGAGAAAATAATCGAGCGGCCCGCCGTTGCCACCGTTGTCTGAATTGCCGCAGCCACCGGTTTTTGTTGTAGTTCTTCTTTAAACCGGTTGATAAACAATAAGGCAAAATCAATGCTGAGGGCAAGCCCGATCATCGGGACAATGTTCAAAATAAAAATCGACAAATGCGTTTGGTAGCTGTAGAAATAAACGATACCCATTGTTGTCAAAATGGATATGATTCCGATCAAGAGCGGGACAGCTGCGGCAACAACGCCGCCAAACGCCATAATCAAAACAAGTAAGGCGATCGGCAGGCCGATCATTTCCGCCTTTGCCAAGTCTTCCTGACTGGCTTTGTTCAAGTCCTGAACAATAATTGGCTCGCCTGTCAGTGTTACCTTCATCCCGGGTTTGTTTTTAAGAAGTTTTTTTAACTGGCGGATTTCATTGCCTAGGCTTTCCGAGTTCTTGTCAAACGTCAGAATTCCATAGGCATCGTTGCCCTTTATCATCCCCTGTTGCTCGAAAGGGGTGGTGATCGACTTTGCACCCTTGAAATTGTTCAGAGACTGAAAAGAATCCTGTATGTATTTTTTCCATTCCTCAGCAGATACGGAACGGTCCTTTTGGAATAAAAGAATAATGGAAGATTTCGGCTGAGCAAAATGGCTTTCCAATACCTTTTTCGTGCTGTTATAGGCACCGCTGTATTTAAAGCCATTTCCGCTTAAAACATCGGGCAATTTTAAAGCGAAAAATCCGGCACTTATAATCAATAACAGCCAGGTCACTAGCACCCATTTACGGTATTCGTATATCGTTTTAGCGAATTTTTGTACCATTCTGCTTCCCCCCTTTAAAAATATCATACACTTTTCCATGTTTTAATACGCATGGAGAATGTATTTGAAACTTTTGTTCAGGAGAAAATTTTTAAAAGAGACTTGAAAGATTACATTTGCTTATTCGTTTTGTTATAGTAACACTGTAGAATTTGAATTTTTGAGGAAAGGAAGTTATCAACATGACGCAACAAATTGCCGGCATGATCGATCATACATTGTTAAAAGCAAATGCAACGCAGGCAGAAATTGAAAAATTGGCAGAGGAAGCAATAGAGCATTCCTTTGCATCGGTTTGTGTGAATCCAACATGGGTTAAAATCGCTGCTCAATTGCTTGCAGACAGCCCGAATGTTAAGGTTTGCACTGTGATTGGCTTTCCGCTTGGAGCGGCTACTTCGGAAACGAAAGCATTTGAAACAAAAAATGCCATCGAAAATGGTGCAACAGAAGTGGATATGGTTATAAATATTGGGGCATTAAAAGATAAACAAGATAGTTTGGTTGAACAAGATATCCGTGCTGTTATTGAAGCGGCGAAAGGAAAGGCTTTAACAAAGGTGATCATTGAAACATGCCTGTTGACAGAAGAGGAAAAGGTTCGCGCTTGCCGTCTCGCAGTGAAGGCAGGGGCTGATTTTGTCAAAACTTCCACCGGGTTTTCGATAGGCGGTGCG
>JAKACS010000241.1 GCA_021821235.1 Bacillota bacterium | reverse complement strand
TTTTTGTCGATTATCAATTAATCGAGAGAGATAGTGTTAAAACAAAAGAATAAGGTTTTAGTGGAAAAAGGGGTTGTTCAAGCCCCTTTTTTTGTATAATTAAATTAAAACACCCTTAATTTTGGAATAGGGTGTAAAATCTCATTTTGGGGGTGTGTTACGAATGGGTAGTCAACGATTGGATCTTCTGGGAGAAATGTGTCCAATTCCGATTTTAAAAGCACAAAAGGCTTTGGAGAAAATGTCTGCTCCAGCTAGTTTAACAGTTGTAACCGATCACAGCTGTGTAGAAACGAATTTAAAGGAAACATTTAGACGAAAAGGGTATAAAGTATCCTCCAATGAAGTAATGAATGGTATTTGGGAAATTGATATTCGTAAAGAAGCTTAGCAAAAACCGCTTTTCGTTGATGTGATAAAATGCAAAAAATCCTCTCGAATTGAATGTCCACTCATTTCCTTTGAAAAAGCAACAGAAAAATTCCATTGCAAGTCTGCTTTTTCTACCTCAATGGACACCAAGTTGCCCATATACAATTCTTTTTTAATCACCATGTATGGAAGAAAGGCCATCCCTCTTCCCGATAAGACAAGTGTCTTTATTGCCTCCAATGAATTTAATTCCATCGAAACTTGTAAATCTTCCGTGCCAATTTGATGATTTTCCAATAGATGATCAAGCATATTTCGGGCACAAGTTTCTTTTTGCGGCAGTACAAGCGGCAATTGCTTCAACTCTTCCCAAGTGATCATGCTCGTTCCAACATAACGATGGTTGGCGGACATAACTAGGTGAAGTTTGCTATTAAAAAGATTTTGAATGATCACTTCCGGGTGTTTGTACGTTCCTTGGATAAACCCGATATGGACGGTATGGTTGGCAATTTCCTCTAAGATTTCTTTTGAGCTAAGCACTTTTTGCTCAATGCGGGCTTTTGGGAATTTTTCTTTGAACATATAAATGCTGCATGGGAGACTGTATTCAGCGATAGAAGGGCAAGCGCCAACAACGAGATGATAGTAGGCATTTTCGTTGATCTCCTGCAAGCTCTCCTCCATTTGATTGATGAGCTGTAAAATATTTTTAGCATATTCATAGACAACCTGGCCATGAACTGTTGCGGAAACGCCATTATTGCTGCGGTGGAGCAGCTTTGTGCCAATTGAACTTTCGAGTGTCTGAATCTGTTTGCTTAGTGCCGGCTGCGTCATATGAAGGTCTTTTGCTGTCTGAGAAATACTTTTATTGGCCACCGTTAAATAAAATGCCTTCAAGGATTCCGTATTCATATTAGCCACCTCCATTCAGGGTATAAACAAACTTTATAAGGTCATGCTTTTGTTTTATAACTATAAAGGAGTATTGTTTTGTATAATTAGATTGTAGCAAACCCGGGGGCGTATAAATGTGAAAGTTATCACAATTTTTGGAGGGGATTTTTATGGCTGAGGTTGCAGTAAGTCCGAAAGCCAGAACAAGGCCTGTAAAAATAAAAAAGAATCAGATTCCGTACGCAGCAAGTGTGCTTGTTGTCATTGTCATTGCTGGTATTGTTTTAGGAGCGCAGAATCCAAAGTTGGGGTTAATGTGGGTATTTGGATCGGCTCTTGGTTTTGTCCTGCAGAAATCACGTTTTTGTTTTACCGCATCCTTACGCGATCCTGTATTAACCGGCAGCACTTCTTTAACAAGAGCGGTTCTGATCGGTTTAGCGGTGGCCACAGCGGGTTTTGCAGCAGTTCAATATAGCGCTTTTTTGAAAAACTCAGCCGTCATTCCAGGAAATATTAACCCTGTAGGACTTCATACAGCGATTGGGGCTGCGATGTTTGGGATTGGAATGGTCATTGCAGGCGGCTGTGCATCCGGAACATTAATGCGCATGGGTGAAGGCTTTATGCAGCAGTGGATCGTGATTGTCGCCTTTATTGGAGGCTCGGTTTGGGCAGCACATGATTTCGGCTGGTGGGAAAAGGCGATGATCCATAACGCTCCAACAGTGTGGCTTCCAAATGTGATTGGCTGGCCGGCCGCAGTCTTCGGTCAACTTGCATTACTGGGATTTCTTTATTGGCTGGCCGATTGGTATGATAGACGAAAAAATAAAGCTTTATAAAACGATTCAGGAGGAGTTTACAATGGCAGAATATCGTTTAGATTGTATGGGAGAAGCTTGTCCAGTACCTCTTTTGAAAGCGGAAAAGAAAATCAAGGAACTTGCTGCAGGAGATGTGCTGATTGTGGAAATCGACCATAGCTGCGCGATGAAAAATGTCCCGGAATGGGCCAGGAAGCAAGGTCATAATGTTGATCTGGAAGAAGTCGATGATGGTGAATGGGAAGTTTATATTGAAAAAGTTGAGTAATTTTTGAGAATGAATGTGAAGTATTTCACGAATTATGTGTTGTATAGGTTGCTAAATATCTAAAATGAAACTATTTATGTGAAATACTTCACTAATTTTACCTCTTATTCCGTAAGGAGGAGTTAGCGTGAAAATTCAGAGCCATCCAATTTATAAAAAGCTGTTTAAAAATGCCTGGCCTTATTGGCTTGGGGGGCTATTGCTCGGCCTGATCAATATGTTAATGTTTTCGGCAACAGGAAAAGCGTGGGGCGTTACGACCGCGTTTGCGTATTGGGGAGCGTGGATACTTCAAGGATTTGGCGGCCATCCGGAAACATGGGCATTTTTCCAAGGGAACAAAATGGATGCCCTTTTGCATGAAACTATTTTCTCTCATGCAGAATCGATAACAGATCTTGGCATTATTGTGGGGGCGTTTTTCGCTGCTTTGGCAGCATCCCAATTTAAAATGAAGAAAATCAAATCCATGAAACAGGTAGTGGCAGCCATTGCCGGCGGCCTGTTAATGGGATATGGCGCTCGCCTTTCGTTCGGCTGCAACATTGGCGCTCTGTTTAGCGGGACAGCTTCGTTATCTTTGCATGGATGGGTATTCATCATCTTTCTATTCATAGGGGCTTGGATTGGCAGCAAAATTTTAGTGAAATGGATCATGTAGTCTTTTGGGAGGGATTGGGTATGGAGAAAAAAAGAGAACAATATGATGTCGTCATTATTGGCGGCGGCGCTGCAGGGATGACAGCGGCAATTTACTGCGGGCGGGCAAGACTGAAGACTCTTATGATAGAGAAGTCTTTAACTGGCGGCCTTGCAACCTATACAAATGAAATTGAAAATTATCCGGGTTTTCCAGAAGGAAGCACCGGTTTGGATTTAATGAAGCAGTTTGAACTCCAAGCAAAAAAATTTAATGTTAAAATTAAGCTAACCGATGTCCAAGGTTTCGTGATTGAAGAAGATCGTAAAATTGTGCAGACATTTAGGGTTGATTATGAAGCGAAAGCGGTTATCGTCGCAACAGGAGGTAAACCTCGGCTCACAGGCGCAAAGGGTGAACAGGATTTTCTTTTTGATAAAGGAATTTCTTTCTGTGCGACATGTGATGCTGCCCGATTTGCCGATAAAGAAGTAGTCGTTGTGGGCAGTGGGGATGCCGCAATCGAAGAAGGTATGTTTCTAACGAAATTTGCCAAAAAAGTAACGGTGTCCGTGATCCATGATGAAGGGGTAATGGATGCGAATAAAATTGCCCAAGAGCAGGCAATGAACAATCCGAAAATACAGTTTATTTGGAACACGGTTGTGGATGAGTTTGTTGGTGAAGACTTTCTGCAAACCGTTATCCTAAAAAATATAAAAACGGGGGAAAGGATACCTGTTTCAGTCGATGGCTGCTTTCTCTTTATTGGCTATATTCCAAATACGGATATTTTTAAAGGAATTCTGGCTTTGAATCAACAAGGATATATTCAGACAAATGAAAGAATGGAAACGTCTGTACCAGGGATATTTGCTGCAGGCGATGTGCGTGAAAAATGGCTGCGCCAAGTTGCTACGTCCGTTGGTGATGGAGCCATTGCTGGCTTTGCCGCTGAACGTTACATTGCAGAGAGTGAATATGTGGAAAAAGAATTGCTTCAGAAGGAGCTTCCTGGGATTGTGTATTGTTGGGATCCGACCATCCCGGAATGCCGGAATTGGATGGCGATTGTCGATGAAATGAAAAATAAGTATAGTGGTCAATTAAAGGTCGACTATATTGACTTATACAAGGGAGAAACCTTAGCAAGAAGGTTAGGCCATTCGGAAGGTCCTGCGATTATTGCCATTCGAAATGGTGAGGTTGTGAATCGTGTTTCCGATCTATCGGGGGAAGCGATAGAAAAGGCCATATTGGAGCTTGTCTCTGAGCTGGAGGTTTCCATTTAAGGCAAAACAAGAACGTAATAAAACTCAAGTGAAAAGCTGCTGGATAAAAGGTGTTGGGTAAATTCCCCGACACCTTTTAAAATTTTGTGAGAAATCACTGGATAGTTTGCTTATAAATGGCACTTCATTACAAGAACGAATTTCTATACCCATGTCACGGTTGATGGATTATAATGAGAATGATAAATTTATAGTAGCAATCGCATGTGGCAAACCGGAAAACGAAGGAGAATTTTTATCATGAAAACTTGGGTAAAAGTCGTTGTCATCATTGATATTCTGATCATTCTAGCAATTATTGCAGGCGAGATCTTTTTTCGAATATAGATCCTGGCGGAACCTAAACATACGGAAAGATTGCGTAGCGCTCTCATCAACTTCATATATGGACTGGCTGCACTCGTTTTCGTGAATTTACCAGCAGCAGTACCCCACTTAATAGGTTTGCAGCAAAACCATTATGGACAATGGATTGAAAATGTCCAATATTTCCTCAGTACATACCTCTGCTGATCTCCCCAGCGTGCAACGAAATAGATCCGATAAAAAGTAGAAATCATCTTAAATCAAAAGTTGCTCATTCTGGAATAAAAAATGAATTTGTTATAAACTGGGTAGTTGAAATAGAAAAATAGTAGTAGCTGAAGCGAGTAGATGGACTGAAATGTACCATGAAGACTCCAAAAACCAACCTGAATAAAAGCAGATGTTTGAACGTTTAGAAAGGCTGTGATGAGTGATGAGAATAGTGATCGCAATTGCAATGGTCGTGATGATTCTATTAACAGGCTGCCAACAAAAGGAAGTCAAGCAATATCAGAATGGAAAACTAATTTTTGAAGGTACATTGGATCAAAATGGACAGCGGGAGAAAGGCAAACTGTACGATACCAAAACAGGAAAAGTTGAATTTGACGGTTTGTTTCGCAATGGCCTAATGTATAAGGGCACATTGTATGACAAAAATGGGAAAAATCCACGGCCTTATGAAGAGTGAAGAATAGTAAGATCATCCGGTTAATCACCATCCCTAAAAAGCAGATAACTCCAGAAAGTAAAGGAGGCATCTGCTTTTTTAGCTAATTTATATCCATAAATTCTGAACGCATAAGGGCAACTATGCCTCTGTCTTCGCCAAGCGGCAAGATTTTTTTATAATACCAGACTTTATATCGTAACTTTTCATCCAGACCAGAAAAAGGGAAGAAACGGGTTGATAGAGACGTTTATTTCCATAAAGATACAAATAAAAATGAGGAATTTTTTCAGGGCAAAACGGTCACTAGTGGCTTCGGTAATGCCCAATTCTTCAATTTTTCAGTGTTCACGGGTCATTAGGAGCCTCCCTAATGCCCAATTCTCCTGTTTTTTAGGGCAAACCGGTCATTACAAGCTTCCCTAATGCCCAATTCTCCAATTTTGTATGGCAAACCGGTCATTACTAGCTTTCCTAATGCCCAATTCTCCAATTTTTTAGGGTAAACCGGTCATT
>JAKACS010000240.1 GCA_021821235.1 Bacillota bacterium | reverse complement strand
AGCACTTGGCTTGTATCCGTCGGCGATAAAGTTAATAAATATGATCCATTGGCGGAGGTTATGACTGACAAAGTAAATGCCGAAGTCCCTTCCTCTTTTACAGGAGTAATTAAGGAATTGATTGCTAATGAAGGAGATACATTGGCAGTAGGGGAAATCATCTGTTCCATTGAAGTTGAGGGGACAGAGGATGAAGTATCTGAGACTGCTGGTCATCCAGAGAAGCCAGCTGCAGCGGGGACAGAGGATGCGGCTACCAATCAGAACGGTAAAGCCCGGTACTCCCCTGCGGTCTTGAAAATTTCCCAAGAGCACGCCATCGATTTGAATCAAGTAAAAGGGACAGGGGCTGGCGGCCGGATTACGCGGAAAGACCTTTTGCGCTTGATTGAATCGGGCAATTTACCAAATGCAGTACAGGATGAAACGCCAAAGCAAGAGGATAGCCAACAACCGAATACGGTTGAACAAACAGCAGTCTCTTCGAAACAAGAGGAACCAGCTCTAAGCATTCCGATTGCAGCTGGCGATATTGAAATCCCTGTTACGGGTGTTCGCAAAGTAATTGCAGCAAACATGCTGCGCAGCAAACATGAAGCACCGCATGCCTGGACGATGATTGAAGTGGATGCAACCAATCTTGTCGAATATCGTAATTCCCTAAAAGATGAATTTAAGAAAAAAGAAGGCTACAATCTCACTTTCTTCTCTTTCTTTGTTAAAGCAGCTGCACAGGCATTAAGGGAATACCCGCAAATTAACTCGATGTGGGCTGGCGATAAAATAATCCAGAAAAAAGACATTAATATTTCGATTGCCGTGGGAACAGAAGAAGCTCTCTTTGTCCCAGTGATTAAAAATGCCGATGAAAAATCAATTAAGGGCATTGCCCGTGAAATCACCGAGCTTGCCGCAAAGGTTCGGACAGGGAAGCTAAAGGCCGAAGACATGCAGGGGGGCACATTCACCGTCAACAACACCGGCACTTTTGGCTCTGTCCAATCAATGGGGATCATCAACTACCCGCAAGCAGCCATTCTCCAAGTTGAATCGATTGTAAAGCGGCCGGTCGTAATCAACAATAACATGATTGCCATTCGTGATATGGTGAATTTGTGCATGTCGCTTGACCACCGTATTTTAGACGGCATTGTTTGCGGCCACTTCTTGCATCGTGTAAAGGAAATCATTGAGAACACGTCAAAATCAACTACTTCAATTTATTAAAAAAACACCCCGCTTACCAGTGTTGCTGGCTGCGGGTATTTTTTTACAGTACTATTGAAAACATGTCGAGGTCTTTTTGAAACCTACATTCTTTTTAAAAATACATAGCTTACTATATCATACGCCATTTTTTCTTCATAAAAGCGGTGGGCATCCAGCCGCTGCAGGCCGGATGAAAGTGAGACAATGCCATAACCGTTTTCCTTTGCCCAATTTTCGACAAAAGAAAGAAGCGCCTTTCCGTACCCGTATGAACGGTGTTGTACATCTGTTACCAAATCACAAACCCAGATGAACTCACCATTGTATAGTGTAATCATCGGCATAAAACCCGTGACGGCAACAACCTCGTTCTCAGTATATAAGGCGGCTATTTTGTAACCTTCTAAGCTTGTTGCCTTTTCCACCATCGTTAAAAATTCTTCCTCATTCAAATGAGTCCGCAATTGCTTCATTACCGGAAAGGCTTCTTTCCATTCTTCTGGATGATGTAATACTTTAATTGTAACTGTCATTTCATTTTCCTCCTTTTCTTTATTTAAACATACTCTGGTATAATCAAAAGGATCAGATTGAAATAAATTTATAGTACCAGTGAGGATTAGAGAATGAATGAATTTACACCAGCTTTAGAGTCAGATAGTAATATACCACTATATCAGCAACTTTTTCTTTTTTTTAAAAAAGAAATTGATACAGGAAATATTTCGGCTGGAGAAAAGCTGCCTTCTAAACGAAAATTGGCGAAGCACCTGAGGGTAAGTGTAAACACGATTCAAGCAGCCTATGATCAGCTGAGTGCCGAGGGGTATATAGTAAGTGTTCAACGGAAAGGGCTTTATATTGCTGAACTTGAGGAAGAGCTGTTCACAAAGTCTTTCATTTCGGCTAAGGCTGCAGAACAAAACGCTCAGGAAATTTTTCCAATCAAAATTGATTTCAACTCTGGAAAGATAGATCTAGAACATTTCCCTTACTCGGTTTGGAAAAAGCTAACCATTCAGTCCTTGAATGCAGATCAGAATATGAATTTTAATCTGGGTCATCCTCAGGGAGAGCCAGTTTTGAGAGAAGAAATTGCTGAATATCTTTTCGCCTCAAGAGGAGTTCGCTGTTCGGCGGATCAGATTGTCATTGGAGCGGGAACCCAATATTTAATGACCCTCCTTTGTTTACTTCTTGAGAAAAAACATTCATATGCACACGAAAATCCCGGCTTCCATCGAATTAGATCGGTTTTTACCGATCAAGGGATTCGAATCTGGCCGATACCCCTGGATGAAGCGGGAATTTCCATTGCCCACTTGAAAGCAAGTGATGCAAAGGTTGTTTATGTT
Organism: Bacillota bacterium; assembly: GCA_021821235.1. The sequence continues at coordinate 3,227 of JAKACS010000240.1, read as the reverse complement.
ACTCCATCCCATCAATTTCCGCTAGGATTGGTGATGCCAATCTCAAGAAGACTGGAATTGTTGAAATGGGCTGAGGAAAGGGACGGCTATATCATTGAAGATGATTATGACGGCGAGTATCGATACAAAGGGAAACCGATCCCCTCGTTGCAAGGACTGGACACAGAAGGCAGAGTTATTTATCTAGGCACTTTTTCAAAATCGCTGATTCCTTCGATTCGCATCAGTTATATCGTGTTGCCGCCGGCTTTGGCAAAAAAATATCGAACCGAGTACAGCATTTACAAACAAACGGTTTCTCGTTTGCATCAGGTAACGATCATCCACTTTATGCAGGGAGGCCATTGGCAAACTCATTTAAATAAAATGAGAACTCTCTACCGAAAAAAACATGCTGTATTGCTGACTGTGATAAGAAATTATTTTGCTGACAAAGTCAAGGTGATTGGTGAAAAATCGGGGCTGCATATCCTCCTTGAAATTGATAATGGAATGTCGGAAGAAGAGCTAATCCAAGCAGCGCAGCAGGCAGGTGTAAAAGTTTACCCTTATTCGATTTATTTTGTTGGGGACATGAAGAATTCTGCGCCCAAAGTTTTAGTAGGCTTTGGCGGATTGACAGAAGTTGAAATAGAAGAAGGGATTCGGCTGTTGAAGGAAGTTTGGTTTACCCATCCAAAAGAAAGACGGGATGAGTTTAAGAGGAATTCGACGCATCTTCACCTTAATTCGACGTCTTTTAGAGGTAATTCTACATTTAGAGGTAATTCTACATTTAGAGGTGAATCCAAATGAGGACTAATAAAACCATTTCACTTGACCGCTTGACTGAAGAAGTAGATCAACGTTCGAAAAAGCATGCTTTACTGCTAATTGGCATCGACGGCTGCGGAGGTGCCGGGAAAAGTACGTTGGCACGCAACTTGGCCAAAAATTTTACAGATTGTACGATCGTTCATATGGATGATTTTTACCATCCTTCTGAAAAAATAATCAAGGCGGATCCTGCTTTAAAGCCGATCGGAGCAGATTTTGATTGGGAGCGGCTCAAAAATCACCTTCTTCTACCGCTTACCCAATGGCAGGACGGAAGCTATCAGCGATATGATTGGGACACGGATAAAATGGCCGAGTGGCATACTGTTCCTGCAACCGGCATTGTGGTGATTGAAGGAGTTTATTCGACCCGTAAGGAACTTTTTGGCTTCTATGATTTGACCATCTGGGTGAATACTCCAAGGGAAACCCGTCTAGCTCGTGGACTTGCACGGGATGGAGAAGGGGCAAGAAGCATATGGGAAGGGAATTGGATGGTTTCGGAGGAACTTTATGTAAAAAAGCAGCAGCCTGATCAACGGGTGAACTTTATTGTTGATGGGACATAGTAAGCCAAAAAGGCTAAGGAGTGGAAAATTTGGAAATTGTTAAACTTAATGATCGTCCTGATTTATTTGATGAAGCAGTAGATTTTTTTTGGCCGGAATGGGGAAATCCAGAACTAGTTGCCAGACCATTACTGTAGTGAACAATATTTCCTGATGTACTTCCATTTGCAAATTTTGTCCTTGAAACTGTTCGAGTTACACTATCATTTAGCGAGCTATTATTCGTAACTACTGTTCCCCAATTTTTACTTTTATACAGGGTTTTTGTTGCTATTTCATATTCGTCTCCAGTGTATGGAATATACATTGGACTTATTATAGCTTCATCATGAAAGTCATATTCAATTGGTTGAGGATAATAAATACTAGTAATCTTTAAGTTTCCTTGCTTTTCTTTTAAAACAACTGAATCAGAAGTTTTTACCTTCGCAAATGCAACTTCACCAGTTGATAATGAAATAAGTAAGCCTAAAAATAGTGTTGAAATTAGTAAATTTAACTTTTTCACTAGAAACACCATCCTTTGTATTTTTTTCCTACAACTAAAGCTTAAATTAAGTTTAAATGTAAGTAAATATCGAAAAATGGAAATAGTATGAAAGTTGTTAACAACTGTATACTTCTTTTTAATGAAAATATAATAGGCGCTTTCCATTGCCCGAAACGAAGATGTGTCCTAAAATAAAACTGGATGGAGATAGTTGAATTTTAAAAAAGTTTGAATAGGGGGGAGAAATATGGGGTTAAACGATATGAGGAATCAGTCTTTTCCAATAGTTTCTTATGAACAATGGAAAGAAAAAGCAGAGGAATCTTTAAAAGGAAAACCGATTGAGTCTTTGCAAAAAACAACTTACGAAGGCATTGTTTTGAAACCGCTTTATTGTGAGGGTGATCTAAAGTCGCCTGTCGATTTGCCGGGAAGGGGCGACTTTCGCCGAGGGCTTTACCCATTTGGCTACCATACGAACAAATGGAAGATTGCCCAGAAAATTGCGGCGAATACAATTGAAGGCTTAAGTGAAAATCTGCAAGCAGCATTTAAAAAGGGACAAACCGCCATCGCTGTTGAAATTTCAAAAGAACTGGCTGAAAATCCGGAGCACCTCACGAAGATGTTTTCTGAATTTTACCAATACTATCCATTTGCGATTAATGCAAAAGAAGAACAGGAAAGATTGCTTCTGGTGTTAGCAAACTTGGTCAAGGAAACAGAACGGAATACAATAACCGGTTACCTTGCAGCCGATCCATTGTCTTCTTTTTCCCTTATAGGTTTCATGCCTGAAAATACAACTGATTTTTTTCAAAAATGGACTGCAGTTATTAGGAAAACAAGCGATGAATTTCCCAACCTGAAAACCGTTCTTATCAATACTACCCCGTATCATAATGGCGGAGCAAGTGCGGTGCAAGAATTGGGTATCACCGCGGCAGCCGGTGTATTTTATCTGCAAACATTGCTTGATAATGAAGTGGAGCTTGAAAAAGCGTTAGCAACGTTTCTTTTTCAGTTTTCCATCGGCGCGAGCTTTTTTACCGAAATTGCAAAGCTTCGGGCTGCAAGGGTTATCTGGAGTAAAATTGCCGAAACGTTTGGAGCGGCTACTGCACACCAAGGCGTCCAGATTGCTGCCGAAACATCGGCCTATACAAAAACGGTCTATGACCCGCATGTCAACCTGCTCCGTGCTGGTAATGAAGCGTTCGCAGCCGTACTTGGCGGGGTGCAGTACCTGCATGTATCTCCATTTGATGATTTAACTGGATTGGGCGCTTTTTCCGAGCGAATTGCCCGCAATACCCAGCTGATTTTGCAGGAAGAAATGAATTTGCAACAGG
>JAKACS010000239.1 GCA_021821235.1 Bacillota bacterium | reverse complement strand
ATTCACAATCCATTTTTCATTGATGTCGAGTCCATTCAATGAAAGTGCCGATTTGTATCCTTCAATTCTTGGAATTCCGGCTACCGGATCGCTTTCACTACCGGTAATCATTGCAATTTTCCGATGACCCTGCCGAATCAAATAGTCGGTTGCACTAAAGGCCGCGTGCCTGTCATCCACTTTTACGTAAGGAAGCGGAAACTGATAGGAAATCGTTGAAACAAGGACAACCGGCACCTTCATTTCCAAAATTGCTTGATAATAGGCATCTGTTACCATTTCACTTACAAAAATAATTCCATCAATCCGTTTTTCGGCAAGAATCCTTAAGTAGTCCATCGTCCGTTTGCCATTGCTGTCTGTATTGCAAACGATTACACTTAATCCTAAATGATGGGCAAAATCGTCAATGCCGTTTAGGATTTCAGCTGCAAGCATGTTCGAAACTTTTGGAATTAAAACGCCAATCGTTTCGGTTCTTTTGTTCACCAGCCCGCGAGCAACTGCATTCGGCTGATAACCAAGTTCTTCAATAACTTTTAAAACCTTTTGCTTTGTTTTTTCGGAAAAACCAGGTTTATTGTTTAAAATTCTTGATACTGTGGCGATTGAAACATTTGCTTTTTTCGCCACATCCTTTATGGTAGGGTTCATCCGCTTCCCTTCCTCTTATTTCAAAATGTTACGTAAACGTTTACTATTGATTACGTTTTCATCATACTTTAAATAGACAAAAATAGTCAACGATTAATTTCCACAAATTTTTGACGTATCAATGAACATTTCTATTTATACGCAACGAAGGGGCCTGCTGTTTCACCAAACAGCAGGCCCCTTCGTTTGTTTCTTTATACCCACCACATCGCCGACGGCTGTTCTTCAATTAATACGGAATGCAGATTGCCCACAGCGCGCTTGAACCCTTCTTCAATCGACATCAGCGGGTCTTCATGCTCAATGCTGACCACATAATCATACCCGTACGTCCTTAGGGCACTCATCATATCTGACCATTCCTGAAGACTGTGACCGCATCCAACTGATCGAAACGTCCATGCCCGTGACTGTACCAGACCATATGGCTGCATGTCCGTTAAACCAAACATGTTGACATTGTCTTGGTCAATGTACGTATCTTTTGCATGGAAGTGATGAATCGCATTTTCTTTTCCTAAAATTTTGATTGCCGCAACAGGGTCAATTCCTTGCCACCAAAGATGGCTTGGATCCAGGTTTGCTCCAATTGCTTCACATGTTTCTTCACGAAGCTTTAACAATGAATACGGAGTGTGAACGAGGAAACCGCCGTGAAGCTCAAGGCCGATTTTCACATGATGCTCTTGGGCAAACTTACCCCATTCTTTCCAATAAGGAATTAACTTTTCTTCCCATTGCCACTTTAATACATCCCCATATTCGTTTGGCCACGGAACAACAGGCCAGTTCGGATATTTAGCCCCTTCATGATCACCAGCCGTTCCTGAAAAACCGTTCACAACTGGTACATTCATCAATTCAGCAAGGTGCACTGTTTTTACAAATGTTTCGTGTGATGTCCGGGCAAAATCTTTGTCAGGTGAAAGGGGATTGCCATGGCAGCTGAAGGCGCTGATGGTCAGGCCTCTAGATTCGATCTGCCTGAGATATTCCTCCCGCTTTTCTTTGCTTTCAAGTAAACTGTCAAGGTCGCAGTGGGCATTGCCAGGATAATTTCCTGTCCCTATTTCCACTGCACTAACTCCGGATTGTTTGACATAATCCAACATTTCTTCAAATGATTTATCTGCAAACAAAACAGTAAAAACACCCAGTTTCATCGATTACATCACCTCTCCTCTTTCAATCCAAATTGAATACTGCTGCCTGTTTGACTACTTTCGTATAGTGCCTCAATAATCTGTGAAACGCTTAAAGCTTCTTCTGGTTTTACCACAAGTTCCGCCTGCCCAAGGCAAGCAGCGACAAAGTTTTCCGCTTGAGGAATACTCGGGTCAACTTCCCCTGGAATCCATGAAGCAGGGCTGTTAAACAACATCCCATGTTTCGCATAATTCAAACTAAAAGGGAAAACCTCAAGACCGCCTTTATCTCCGGAAATGCTGACATTTTCGACAACATCTTCTTTAATGTTGTTGGACCAAGAAGTTTCAAGCAGCAGGGATGCACCATTCGAAAATTTAATGTAGCCCGTTACATGATCGTCAACATTAAATGTCTCGTGATTAAATTCTCCCCACTGATTCACCTGTCCGGGTATTTTACTTAAGGCATTGTAAGTGGATCCTACAACCAACGCTGGTTCAGCATCTCCCATCAGCCAAACAGCTAAATCGAGCAAATGGCAGCCATAATCGATTAAACTGCCGCCACCTTGCAGTTCTTTGTTCGTAAAAACCCCCCATCCCGGAACCTTTCGGCGACGCATTGCCTGAACTCTCACCACGAGAGGATTGCCAATTTCATTTTCAAACATCACTTTTTTCGCGGCTTGGGCTTCTTTCATAAACCGATAATGATAGGCAATCGCCAGTTTCTTGCCGGATTTTTCCGATGCTGTGATCATGGATTCACATTCTGCAACAGTCAATGCCATCGGCTTTTCGCAAAGGACATGAAGGCCTGCTTCAAGTGCTTCCACCGCAATTTCTGCATGAAACTTATTTGGCGTACAAACCACAACCGCATCTACTTCTGCGAACATTTCTTGATAGGTTGGGTATACTTTTGGAATTGCAAATTTTTCCGCCACTTCTTTCGCTCTTTCAAAATTAATGTCCGATACGGCAGCTACTTCAACACGATCTGCAAGCTTCAGAAAGGCAGGGATATGCCTGCCTTGGGCAATCCCGCCAGTTCCAACAATTCCTATTCGTAGTTTTGCCATTGTAGCACCCCATTCCTTAAGCAATCGTTGAGACAAGTCCGTCCACTTTCACAATTTGTTTAGTTTGGCTGGACTCAAGAGCTGCTAGGACGACATTTAATGATTTAAACCCTTCCTCACCGCTGACCGGTTCCTCCGTATCTTCAATAATGCATTTTACAAATTGTTCAATCACATGTGACGTGTTCTGACCGCCTTCGTCATTGGATTGAATTTTCCCCAATTCGTATTTAACTGTTTCACCAGTCTTATATTGAATGATCAAAGAATAATCCGGATCTTCTTCAAGTCTTAAAATAGCCTTTTCCCCATATAGAATCGTAGAATTGTCTTCCTTTGATACATAAGCCCAGCTCGCTGCCAGCGTTCCGATAGTGCCGCTTTCTGTTTTTAAAATACAAACGGCATTATCATCAACCGTACAATTCTCCTTCGCACTTTTTTCCACAAACGCGCCTGCTTCGACAATTTCTTCACCGAGCAAATAGCGGATCAAGTCGGTTTTATGAACCCCTAAATCCCCCATTGCGCCAATAAATGCCTGCTCTTTTTTGAAAAACCAGCTGTCTGTGCCGTCTGCACTCCATTTTTCCGGACCTTGGTGACCGAAAGAAGTTCGAAAACTATAAATCTTACCGATTTCACCGCTTTCAATTAATTTCTTTGCTTTTATATGCGAGCTGACAAAGCGCTGATTGTGGCCAATCATTAGCCTCTTGCTATTTTTCTTTGCCGCATCAATCATGGCTAGTGCTTCTGCTTTTGAAGTGGCCATCGGTTTTTCACAAAGAACATGCTTACCCGCATTTAAAGCCGCGATTGAGATCGGGGCATGTAAATAATTAGGGGTGCAGACAGAAATGGCATCGATCTCTTCATTTGCAAGCAGCTCTTCGTAATTCGTATATGCTTTCGCTTGATATTTTTCAGCTGTTTCGTTTGCACGAGCTTCAACGATATCGCATACTGCAATGATTACAACCTGTTCATTTGCCGCATATTCCGGCAGATGGCGATGCTTTGCAATGCTTCCACAACCAATCACACCAATTTTTAATTTTCCCATAAATTTGTTCCTCCCTTTACCCTGTTTATTTACTTGCAATTGCTTCTAGCGGTTTTGCATTTCCATAGACAGGCCGTTTTCTGTCAACAGGTTTTGCCCAGTTAACGGCATTGATAATCACTCGTTGAATTTCTTTATTGTGGTAAGTTGGATACGTTTCATGGCCTGGGCGGAAATAAAAAATGCGGCCATTTCCTCTGTTGTATGTACATCCGCTTCGGAAAACTTCCCCACCCTCAAACCAGCTGACAAACAGCAATTGATCAGGGGCAGGGATATCGAAATGTTCGCCGTACATTTCTTCCCTTTCCAGCTCAATGCATTCACCTAGGCCTTCAGCCATTGGATGGCTGGGATCGATCACCCAAAGCCGCTCTTTTTCATTGGCTTCCCGCCATTTTAAATCACAAGAAGTCCCCATCAGCTTTTTGAAAATTTTTGAAAAGTGACCGGAATGAAGAACGATTAAGCCCATACCGTCAAGAACGCGCTGGTGTACTTTTTCAACAATCGTATCACTGACTTCAGCATGGGCAATATGCCCCCACCAAACTAAAACATCTGTATTGTTCAACACGTCATCTGTCAAGCCATGTTCTGGCTCATCCAGTGTGGCCGTTCTTACATCCACTCCTGCCTCTTCCAAAAAGCGCGAAATTGCCCCATGAATTCCATCGGGATACACCTCGCGAACCTTTGGATTCTTTTGCTCGTGGCGATTTTCATTCCATACTGTGACTTTAACCATTTCAATCATCTCCATTTATTTATTCTTTCACAGAACCGGAAGTGAGACCAGAAACAATCCGGCGCTGAAAAGTTAACACCATAATGACAAGCGGAATTGTAACAACAACGGTTGCAGCTGCGATTTCGCCCCACGGAATCGTGTATTGCCCTTGGAACATCGCAATTCCGACTGGAACTGTTTTATATTTATCATCCGTGTTAATCGTTAGTGCAAATAAGAATTCATTCCATGCCGCAATGAAAACGAGGATTGCCGTTGTGAAAATCCCCGGAACTGCCAACGGAAGGATTACTTTCCAATACGTTTGCATCAGAGAAGCCCCATCGATTTTAGCTGCCTCTTCCAGATCCATTGGAATTTTCCTGTAAAAGGTTACAAGAATCCAAATTGACAGAGGTAACGTAATGGTCGTATAAGGAATAATCAAACCTAAATAGGAATTTGTAAGTCCGATATTTTTTAGAAAAATATAAATTGGAGAAATCGTTGCGATCTGCGGGAACATTGAGACCGAAAGAACAATTCCGAGAATAAACGTTTTTCCTTTAAAATGTAACCTTGCGATTGCATAAGCAGCAAAGGAAGCTACAAGAACGGTGTAGACGGTTGTCGTTGTAGCAACAACTGTACTGTTCCATAAATAGCGAAGAAACGGGTAATTAACAAAAACAGAAATATAGTTTTTAAATGTCGGATGTGTTGTATATGGAGTAAATGCATTTTTACCAAATAGTTCGGAAGCGGGTTTCATTGAACTTATCAGCATCCATATAAACGGAAACATAACAATGAACACAAACACCGCAAGGAATAGATAGAATAATAGACTCGCTTTTTTCTGCATGCTGTTCTCACTCCTTCAAAAAGTTGGATGCTCTCAAATTATCTTCCTGAGCTTTCATTCAGAAGGTCTTTACCTAGGAATTTGATGTATATCATCGAAATGATGGCTACACAAATAAAGACAATAACTGAAAGAGCTGATCCTTCACCAAAATTCGTTTGTGAGAACATCACTTTATATGCGAGGATCGAGATGGTTTCCGTCGAGTTGGCTGGTCCGCCGCCAGTCAAAACAAAAATAAGATCGAATACC
>JAKACS010000238.1 GCA_021821235.1 Bacillota bacterium | reverse complement strand
ATGGCTATTTGTAGAAAAAACTGCCTTTATTTGGCGGTTTTTTTGATTACGGTGTTGTCTTTTTGACAACATGAAAATTATCCACGATGAGTAGCCAATTTTGCGGAAACGATAGGCCAAGCTTCCAATAGCTCATTCCCCTTAGTTTCAGTGTTTTGATCAAATCAAATTTTGCTTGAATGGATCGGGCATCTTCAAACCATACTTCATGTTGTTTTCCCGCTGAATCACTGTATCGGAAAAAGGGAGCCTGTGCCTTCGCATCGTATTGAATAGCCACATGGTGCTGTGCCGCAAGCTGTATCGCTTGCTGTGGACTGACGGCTTTTGCAATGGTTCCCTGTACAAAAGGGAGTGTCCAATCGTAGCCATATAAATTTTGCCCCATTAAAATTTTGGAAGAAGGCATTTCGGTTATGGCATATTCGAGCACCCTTCTAACTTGGTCAATTGGTGACACGGCCATGGCTGGACCGCCGCTGTAGCCCCATTCATATGTCATGATGACGACAAAGTCGGATATTTCCCCGTGTGCTTTATAATCATGGCCTTCATACCATTTTCCTTTTTGGGTTGCACTTGTCTTTGGAGCAAGGGCTGTCGACATGAACCAGCCTTCCTGTTTGAACCTTGTCTTTGCTTTTCGTAAAAAGCGATTGTATGCCTCGCGGTCAACCGGGCGAATATACTCAAAATCAAAATGAATATCCCGAAAACCATATTTTTTTGCTGTTGTGACAATATTGCTTAAAAATTTGTCTTGAATTGAAAGGTCGTTAAGCAAAATTCGTCCTAATTCATCGCTGAATTGGTCATTTTCCTGGTTATTTATAACCATCATTAATACATTTTGGTGGCTCTTGGCAATGGCGGGAAAGTTATCGAGCAATGGTTCCTTCAGTGTTCCATCACGGCGCGCTTGAAAACTAAACGGGGCTAAATACGTTAAATATGGTGCGGCATCGCGTGCGCTATTAATGAGTGATGGTGCAACGGCAGTGCCGCGCGGTTCTACATAACCATTAAATTCAGCCTGCCTTTTAGGGGCTTGCGGCAGGTAGAGTTGGAAACCAATCTGCAGCGGCTGGTTTAACGGAATGCGATTAATAGAAGCCAATTGCTGAGCGGTAATGCCTGCTTTACGTGCAATCGAGTAGAGTGAATCACCGGAGTGAACGGTATAAAAACTGCCGACAATTGGAATAACCATCGTTTGTCCAACTACCAAATTGTTCGGATTCGGAAGCTCATTTGCATCAATAATATCCTTTACAGTCGTGCGGTATCTCCTTGCAATGCTGGTTAAAGACTCATTTCTTTGTACTACATGAATTTGCATGCTAATCCCCTCCCTATGCAAATACGCTACAACTATTCTATGAGTGTGTTTGGGGATACATGTTATAATGTTGATAAATTTCGTGATTAGTTGCTTCGATGTTTGCTTTTAAAACGTTCTGCATCATCATTAATGCATACTGATTATCTTGATCTTCTACGGAAGTGATGCAGTCTTTTGGAACAAATAATTGGTATTCGCGCATATACGCATCATTGGCAGAAAAAAGTACACAAATATTGCCAGCAACCCCCGCAAGGATAAGGGTATCAACCTTAAGCTGATGCAGCAATGTATTTAAGGCTGTTCCGTAAAAGGCAGAATGTTTGGGTTTGATTAAAAAATAATCATCTGAACCTGGCAGCAATTCTTTAAAAATTGGATTGCTTTTTTCATTTCGGCAAAAATCAATTATTTTTCCCATATCGGCCTGCCAGAGGTTGTAGTGATCATTAACAAAGATTACCGGATAGCCTTTCTGGTTAAACTGTTCTTTTAGTTTTTTGATCGGCTTAACAATTTGCCTTGTTTTTTCCGCAAGAACAGCACCGTTAGGGAAATCAAAATGATTTATCATGTCAATGATGATAAGAGCAGGATGGATTTTAGTCATATTGTCTCACCTTCTGTTAGTATTTTTAGCGATACTTTACCTTATATAACACATCGCAATTTAAATAAAACTTAGTTTGTGCAGGATGGAGGTTTTATATAGTGGATTGGCATGAGGTTGACGAAATGTTTATGCGTGAAGCAATCAAGGAAGCGAAAAATGCCGAGAGGAGGAATGAAGTTCCAATCGGTGCGGTGATCGTGCTTGATGGGAAAATTATTTCCCGGGGATTTAATTTAAGGGAGAGTGAGCAAAATGCTGTTGCACATGCAGAACTGCTCGCCATTGAACGAGCTTGTGAAAAATTGGGCACATGGCGGCTGGAAGAAGCTATTTTATATGTCACATTGGAACCGTGTCCGATGTGTTCCGGAGCGATCCTTTTATCAAGGATCAAAAAGGTGGTATATGGTGCACCTGACCCTAAAGCGGGCTGTGCAGGTACGCTGATGAATTTGTTGCAGGATGAACGGTTTAATCACCAATGTGAAGTGATTCCAGGCGTTTTGCAAAAGGAATGTGGTGAAATGCTTTCATTGTTTTTTCGCCGAATTCGCGAGCAAAAAAAAGCGGAGAAAAGAAATAGCGAATAGTGTTTTACAGTAATTAACAGATGATAAAGATTGCTTTTTTGGTTCAAACTTAGTATACTGATAAAGCATCAAACAATGATGCATGACAAATTTGGTATTAAGTTTGCCGTGCTAGGCGGGGAGGTAGCGGTGCCCTGTACTCGCAATCCGCTCTAGCGAGGCTGAATCCCTTCCTGAGGCTGATTTCCTGTAGGGTCTGCCTTAAGTAAGTGGTGTTGACGTCTGGGTCCTGCGCAATGGGAATCCATGAACCATGTCAGGTCCGGAAGGAAGCAGCATTAAGTGGACCATCCCATGTGCCGCAGGGTTGCCTGGGCCGAGCTAACTGCTTAAGTAACGCTTATGGGAGTCAGTCGAAGGAAGGTGCACGGCAGTTCATTACATATACAAAAGTTAACTCGTTCCGCTTTGGGATGGGTTTTTTTGTTTGTATAAATGAATTTGATTCGGAGGCACCTATTCTAAACAAACCAGTTAACATGCAATTTTTTTTATTAGCTTTGTAAAATAGAAAAGGGATACGGTATAATGAGAAAGATAGAAGATTCGGAAGGGGGGCTCTTGTAGATGGCTTATCAAGCATTGTACCGTGTATGGCGTCCACAGACATTTTTGGATGTTGTCGGACAAGAGCATGTAACCAAGACATTGCAAAATGCCCTGCTTCAACTAAAAATTTCCCACGCCTATCTTTTTTCAGGACCAAGGGGTACGGGAAAAACAAGTGCGGCGAAAATTTTGGCAAAAGCGGTTAACTGCGAACACGCCCCTGTTGCTGAACCATGCAACGAATGTGCCGCGTGTAAAGGGATTACAAATGGATCAATTCCCGATGTGATTGAGATAGATGCTGCTTCTAATAATGGGGTTGAAGAGATTCGCGATATCCGTGATAAAGTAAAATATGCACCGAACGCTGTTAAGTATAAAGTGTATATTATTGATGAAGTGCATATGCTCTCCATTGGGGCATTTAATGCATTGCTTAAAACACTGGAAGAGCCGCCAAAGCATGTTATTTTTATTTTGGCCACAACCGAACCGCATAAAATTCCTCTGACGATTATTTCACGCTGCCAGCGTTTTGATTTTAAACGAATTACTGCTCAATCAATTGTTGGCCGGATGAAAGTAATTGTAGAAGACACGGGTATTGAGTGCGATGACAAGGCACTAAAAATCATTGCAAGAGCCGCTGAAGGCGGGATGAGGGATGCGCTTAGCTTGCTGGATCAAGCTATATCCTTCAGTCAAGATCAAGTTACAGTGGATGATGCGCTGACAGTTACTGGCTCAGTTTCACAGCAATTCATGAACCAACTGGCAAGGGCGGTTGAAGAGAAAAACGCTGCTAGTGGTCTTGAAGCCCTAGAGGAACTCCTTTTTCAAGGTAAAGATCCTGTTCGTTTTATTGAGGACTTTATTTTATTTTATCGTGACATGCTGCTTTTTAAAGCTGCCCCCAATTTGGAGGAGTCGATGGAAAGAGTATTGATTGATGATGATTTCCGGAAAATGGCTGAAACAACAGAAACTAGTCATATTTACCAGTTGATTGATATACTCAATAAAGCCCAGCAGGAAATGCGTTGGACAAACCATCCAAGGATTTTTCTTGAAGTCGCAATCGTGAAGTTATGCCAGATGGAGAGAAAAAAGGTAGAACAGACCCAAACTTCAGATGTTGAACCACTGCTGCTGCGAATTGAACAGCTTGAAAAACAATTGCATGAGCTAAAGACCAATGGGACGGTCATTGCACAGGAACCGGCTCCTGCTGTTCAAAAATTGGCACACCGCTCTTCGAGAAAAGGATTTCAGGCACCAATTGGGAAAATAAACGAAGTTTTAAAACAAGCAACGAAAACGGATTTAAATCAGTTGAAAAGTCGCTGGGGAGACATGCTTTCGAGGCTATTGAAATCCCACTCGGCATTGCTGAATGAGGCGGAACCAATCGCTGCCTCTGCCAATACATTTATTATTAAGTTCAAACATGAAATTCATTGCCAGATGGCGATGGAAAATGGCCGTTTTCTTGAAGCGGTTAGCCAGGCCTTTCAAGATTTACTGGGCAAGAGATTTTCTATACTCGGTGTTCCTGAAGATCAATGGCAAGCCATACGGGAAAATTTTTTAAACAGTCATCATAACCATGAAACGGACGATGGTGAACATGAAAAACCACCAACTTCAGAGAATAAGCACATCGCTGAAGCAAAAAAACTATTTGGTGCTGAATTTATAGAAGTTATTGAATAAATTGGAGGGAATCGAATCATGCGTGGAATGGGAAATATGCAAAACATGATGAAGCAAATGCAAAAAATGCAAAAGAAAATGTTGGAGGCTCAAGAAGAGCTTGGTCAACAAAAAATCGAAGGAACGGCTGGGGGCGGGATGGTTACCGTCGTTGTAACAGGTCATAGAGAAGTTGTGGATGTGAAAATCAACCCCGAGGCAGTGGATCCGGAAGATGTTGAAATGCTCCAAGACCTTATTCTTGCAGCGACAAACGACGCGCTTAAAAAAGTAGAAGAAATGACAAATAAAACAATGGGACAATTTACACAAGGGATGAATCTTCCCTTCTAGGAGTGGGACAATAAAAAATGCACTATCCTGAACCGATATCAAAGCTAATTGACAGCTTTATGAAGTTGCCAGGTATCGGCCCGAAAACGGCCGCTCGTCTGGCTTTTTTTGTTTTAAGTATGAAAGAAGATACAGTGCTTGATTTTGCAAAAGCGTTAGTCAATGCTAAGCGCAATTTAACATATTGTTCTGTTTGTGGGCATATTACGGATCAAGATCCATGTTATATATGCGAAGATACACGGAGGGATCGATCAGTTATTTGCGTTGTACAGGATCCAAAAGATGTAATCGCAATGGAGAAAATGAAAGAGTATAACGGTCTATACCATGTTCTAAATGGAGCTATTTCACCAATGGATGGGATTGGACCCGAGGATATCAATATTCCGGATTTATTAAAACGGCTTCAAGATGAAACTGTACAAGAAGTTATTCTTGCCACCAATCCAAATATTGAAGGTGAGGCAACGGCCATGTACATTTCCCGTTTGTTGAAGCCTTCAGGCATTAAGATTACGAGAATTGCTCATGGACTCCCTGTCGGCGGGGATCTTGAATATGCTGATGAAGTCACGCTCTCAAAAGCGCTAGAAGGCCGTCGAGAATTATAAAGTGAAACTTCAATCGGTGGTGGGGGCTTATTGCCCATTAATGCGG
>JAKACS010000237.1 GCA_021821235.1 Bacillota bacterium | reverse complement strand
CACAGCTAGCCTGCGGAAAAGTACAGCTTGTTCGCTTGCCTTTGTATCGAAAAAGAAGCTGACACCTTTTTCAAGCCTTTCCGATAGCTTGTCAAGCTGCTCGAGTTTCTGTTCGTATAAGCGCTCTGGATAGCGGAAGGCATATGATTTTTGCAGTCTCGATAACCGCTCGGCTCCCATTCGCAGTTGTTCATTCATCGCCCGTAACAAACGGGTCTGCCGCTGCAATACACGTTCCATTAATTCATCAATATGGGGTACCGCTAGCTCTGCAGCTCCCGTTGGCGTAGGGGCTCTTAAATCAGCAACAAAATCTGCGATTGTAAAATCCGTTTCATGTCCAACGGCCGATATAATGGGAATGCTAGATGCATGAATTGCCCGTGCGACCATTTCTTCATTAAAAACCCATAATTCCTCAATTGAGCCGCCGCCGCGGCCTACAATTAAAACATCAATTTCTGTCATCGTATTTGCTCTTTCAATGGCGGCCGAAACAGACAATGCTCCATTTTCACCTTGAACGAGGGCGGGAAAAACGAGAATCCGGGCAACCGGAAAACGCCTTTTGATAGTCGTGATGATATCGCGGACTGCTGCACCAGTCGGAGATGTAATGACGCCGATGGTTTTCGGGAACGGCGGGATCGGTTTTTTCTTTTCAACTGCAAATAACCCCTCCGCTTCCAGTCTTTTCTTTAATTGCTCAAACGCTAAAAATAAATCGCCCATGCCATCAGGGCGCATTTCTTTTACATAGATTTGATACTGACCGCTCGGTTCGTAAACAGTGATTTCTCCTCTTAAGATGACTTTCATCCCATTTTCCGGAAAAAACTTCATCATTCTAGCATTACTTGAAAACATAACAGCCAATATCCGTGCTTTTTCGTCCTTTAATGTAAAATACATATGTCCGCTAGAATGCTGTTTAAAGTTTGAAATCTCGCCTTTTATTAAAAGATCATGCAAATGGGGATCCACATCAAATTTCCGTTTTATGTACTTGGTTAACGCCGTGACTGTTAAATAATTTTGCTCCAGCATAAACTGCTCCTCTTTCATGCTGACTTGTTTGTTCAAAGCAATCGATTCGTGACACGATTTACCGCTTGCATCACGAATCCATTATTAGTCCTTTTTCAGTGGTTATTTACCGGAATTAGCAGCTTTTTCTGCCGCTTTTAACGTGTTGGCAAGCAGCATCGTAATCGTCATTGGGCCGACACCTTTAGGAACTGGAGTAATATAGCCCGCTTTTTGGGCAACCTCCTCAAAGGCTACATCGCCGCAAAGCTTTCCGGCTTCGTTACGGTTTATCCCGACATCAATAACAACGGCACCCGCTTTTACATGCTCTGCCGTAATAAAATTCGCCTTGCCAACGGCAGCCACGAGAATATCAGCCTTACTCGTGTGTTCCTTGAGGTTTTTTGTTTTCGAATGGCAATATGTCACCGTTGCATCCTTATTTAAAAACAATTGCCCGGAAGGTTTGCCGACAATATTGCTCCTGCCGACGATCACAACATTTTTCCCAGGGATGTCAATTCCGCTCTCCTCGAGCATCACCATTACGCCATATGGTGTACATGGTAAAAAGCTGTCTTGTCCTATCATCATTTTGCCGATGTTAATGGGATGAAAGCCATCCACATCTTTAGCAGGATCAATTGTTTCAATCACTTTTGTTTCATCAATATGTCCGGGAAGTGGCAGCTGAACAAGGATGCCATGGATCGAATCATCGGTGTTCAGCATGCGAATTTTCTCAAGCAGCTCTGTTTCAGAAACACTTTCAGGCAATTCTACTAACAAAGAATACATGCCTGCTTCGTGACATGCTTTTTGTTTATTGGATACATATGTTCTGGAAGCATGATTGTTGCCAACAAGAACAACTGCCAATCCGGGGGTAATCCCTTTTTGTTTTAACTGTTCAACAACTAAAGCAATTTCTACTCGCTTTCTTTTCGCAATCTCTAATCCGTTAATGATTTTCGCTGGCATTTCGTTTATCCCCCTAAATAAATGATAAATTTTTGGATCAAATGATTCTTTAGGAAAGCTGATCTTTCACTTTTGATAAAACCCCATTTACAAACTTGCTAGATTGTTCATCCCCAAACCGCTTGGCAATTTCAATTGCTTCATCCAATACTACTTTTTCTGGAACTTTTTCATCAGCGAATTTTAATTCGTATACAGCTATGCGAAGCAAATTGCGATCAACCGTTGCTAACCGGTCAATCGACCATTTTTCGAGATTCGCCTTTATAATACCGTCAATCTCTGTTTGATGCTCCACAACTCCATAAACGAGATTTGTGAGGTACTCATCTTTTGCTGCGCCATCAAGGACATGTTCGATGGCTAATGAAGGTTCCGTACTGCTCACATCTATTTGAAAAAGAGCCTGCAGTGCCTTTTCTCTCGCTGTTCTTCTTTTCATTCTGTGCTAACTCCTTTAGGTATCAAAAATAGTTTGTTGCTTTTATATGAAAAGGCTTAGCCTTTTTTCCACAATAGACAACAGGAAACGACATCCGTTTTAGTACATAAAAAGATAATAGCATAACTAAATACAAATCGCACTGCAGCTGGGCAAATTTCTTTATAACAAAAGAAAACCAAAGGATTGTTTTCCTTCGGTTTTCTTTTGTTTTATACTTCCTGATCGACTTCTTGCTCCTGCTTTTGGCTTTCAAATTGGACGCCGACAACATGGATATTAACTTCTTCCGGTTCAAGAGCAGTCATGTTCAAGAGCGTTTGACGAATATTATCCTGGATTTTTTGCGCAACCGTTGGGATCGAAACACCAAATTTCATCACGCAATATACTTCTACCTTTATCCCTGTCTCTGAAATATCAACCTTTACACCTTTGCCATGGTTTTTCTTTCCCAATCGCTCGACAACACCTGTAGCAAAATTCCCGCGCATTCCGGCTACCCCTTCGACTTCCGAAGCAGCAATTCCAGCGATCACTTCAATGACTTCCGGGGCAATTTCCACCTTGCCATTTCCATCGTTTCCCTGATTCATTTCTAAAACTTGATTTTCATTCATTCGAGACACCTCCAGCTATTCGCTAAGATTTCATCACATCATGCAGTTCAAGAAACTTCGTATTAAATTGTCCCTCTACAAACTTTTCATGCTCAAGCAGTTTTAAATGAAATGGGATGGTCGTATGAATGCCCTCTATTACAAATTCACTCAAAGCCCGCTTCATTCTCGAAATGGCTTCTTCCCGGCTGCTTCCATATGCAATGACTTTCGCAATCATTGAATCATAGTAAGGCGGAATCGTGTAGCCCGGGTATGCAGCAGAATCAATTCGAATACCCAGTCCTCCAGGCGGTAAATACATTTTAATTTTTCCGGCTGAAGGCATAAAATTCTTTTCCGGGTTTTCCGCATTGATCCGGCATTCGATCGCCCAGCCATTAAAGGTAACATCCTTCTGGCTCATGGTTAATTTTTCGGCGGAAGCAACACGAATTTGCTCCTTGATCAAATCGGTTCCTGTCACCATCTCTGTAACAGGATGTTCAACCTGGATCCTTGTATTCATTTCCATGAAGTAGAATTTTCGATTGCGGTAGTCATAGATAAATTCTACCGTGCCAGCCCCTGTATAATCAACCGCTTTTGCAGCTTTTACAGCAGCATTCCCCATTTCTTCTCGAATCTCGCCATCCAAAGCAGGGGACGGCGATTCCTCAAGAAGCTTTTGCAGCCTGCGTTGGATGGAACAATCCCTCTCACCTAAATGAATGGTATTGCCGTATGAGTCTGCCAGCACTTGGATTTCGACATGACGGAAATCTTCAATATACTTCTCGATATAGACTCCCGGATTGCCAAATGCCGTCGCGGCTTCCTGCTGGGTAATATTAATCCCTTTGATTAACTCCTGTTCGTTTTTGGCCACGCGGATTCCTTTTCCCCCGCCGCCAGCTGTTGCCTTAATAATAACAGGATACCCGATTTTGTTGGCGAGGTCGATTGCATCATCGCTACTTTTAATAATTCCGGTTGAGCCGGGAACAATTGGCACACCTGCAGCACGCATCGTTTCCCGGGCGATATCCTTTGTGCCCATTTTCGTAATAGCTTCCGGACTTGGACCGACAAAGGTTATATTGCATTCGCGGCACAGTTCTGCAAAGTCGGCATTTTCCGCGAGAAAGCCATATCCCGGGTGAATCGCATCGCATCCTGTTAAAGTGGCTACACTAATAATATTCGTGAAATTTAAATAACTTTCCTTTGATGATGTTGGGCCGATGCAAAAAGCTTCATCAGCAAGCTGAACATGCAATGCCTCGCGGTCCGCTTCGGAAAAAACCGCTACAGATTCAATACCCATTTCCCGGCATGCACGAATCACCCGGACAGCAATCTCACCTCTATTGGCGATTAACAGTTTTTTGATCATCTGCTACGCTCCTTATTCGGGCTTCACTAAAAATAGCGGCTGCCCATACTCAACTAATTGTCCATTTTTCACTAAAATTTCAACAATTTCTCCATCTACTTCGGCTTCAATTTCATTGAATAATTTCATCGCTTCAACGATACAAACAATTGAATCCTTGGTTACTTTGGAACCTGGCTTTACGTATACATCAGCATCAGGTGACGGCGATGCATAAAAAGTCCCAACCATAGGAGACGTAATTTTATGTAGGTTATCAGTATCGGCTTGCTTGGCTGCTTCCGTTTCAGGGGCCTGAAGTGTTTCCTGCTTTACAGCTGCCGGTGCTTGCTGGACAGGAACCTGCTGAACATTCAGAACCGGTGCACTTTCCATTGCTTGTACGACTGGTTGTGCGGCTGTGACCGTAACTGGTCCATTCTTCTTCATTTTTATTTTCGAACCTTCATTTTCATATACAAACTCATCAATACTCGATTGGTCTACGAGTTTAATTAATTCGCGAATTTCCTGAACTTTTAACATTTCCTTACACCCCTTGTCCACTATGCTTATTACTAGCTATTAATACTATACGATAATTCTTAACAAAAGTTCAATCATGTTCTTTTAAGCCGCGATTCAAAAAACATTTGCCTACACTTCTTCATCTTAATATTTTTCCGCAAAAATGTGAACTTCCCTGTGAAATTTAAACTAAAAAAGAAAGCCGAAATGGCTTTCTTTTTCTTTCATCTGTTATTATTTTGCCGGTTGAAATTCTACTGCTACATAATTGGTTTCGCCAATTTCTTTTTTCGCAAGTTGAATGATATCGTTAGCTTGGGCTGCTGTATGTTTTTTCTGCGATTTAACAATGATCTTGACATTTTCGCCATCGGCTCTTACAAGTGCATCCTCATAACCCATTGTTTTAATCAATGTTTCAAGAACCTCTTCTTTTTTTGCGGTTTCATCCAATTTTTTCATTTGATCAATCGCCGCACTGCGTTTATCAGCAGAAAGGTCGGTCGAAGCCACCTCAGCCTGCAGCTCTTCTTTCATTCGGCTGCGCTGGTCATCAAGCTGCATCCTTAAGGCAGTAAACGCATCATCAGCAGATACTGTGGAAACAACTGTTTTCCCACTCTTATCCTGAACTTTACTTGTGGCCGCCTGACTTTGATCCAATTGTTTCTTCGCTTTTTGTTCCACAGAAGCAAGATCATTCCCTTTTTGCGGCGGTGTTGTAATATAATAGACCGACAAGACCACTACAAGACTTAGCATCGTTAATAACCAAACCGTTTGTTTTTTCAAAAGCATAGACAAATTCCCCCTTTTAATTTTTAGGCACTACAGCAACGCGAAAGCTCGGAA
>JAKACS010000236.1 GCA_021821235.1 Bacillota bacterium | reverse complement strand
TCAGGTTTATCCATGGATAAAATCGTGAGCGCCTATGAAACTGGTGTTGGGGGAGCATTAGGTCACTTAGTCGGAATTCTTGCTTTGGGGACAATTTTAGGAAAAATGATGGCAGACTCAGGAGCCGGTGTGCAAATTGCCAATTTCTTTGTGCAGAAATTCGGCGTAAAAAAACTTCCGTGGGCAATGCTTTTAGCAGGTTTTATCATTGGTATTCCCGTATTTTTCGAAGTTGGGATCTTAATTATTTTGCCTTTGATTATTTCAATTTATAAGACATCTAAGCAAAATCTCCTGCTGATCGCGCTACCCGCTATTACCGGTCTATCGATTGTTCACGGTTTAGTTCCGCCACACCCTGGGGCGGTGGCAGCGATTAGTATCTATAATGCAAACCTAGGCAAAGTTCTTTTATATTCACTTATTGTGGCAATTCTTCCAGCCATCCTTGCTGGACCCGTTTATGCGAAATGGATTCACAAATACGTAACACCTGAAGGGGAGCCGGAGTTAATTAAAGTTGATACGGTAGCTCAAAAGTTGCCAGGAACAGGGGTTTCGTTCTTTGTTATTTTGTTACCTGTTATTTTAATGATTTTCTCAGCTTTCGCTCCGTATATGGGCTTTCCGAAAGGAATTGAGAAATTTCTCGTCTTTATCGGAAATCCACTGATTGCTCTATTAATAGCGGTATTTGCAGCATTCTACTTTTTTGGTATTCGTCAAGGAATGGATAAAAAAGGGCTGAAAAAACTGACCGAAGAGTGTTTTCTTCCAATTGGTTCGATCATTGCGATCATTGGGGCAGGTGGCGGATTTAAACAAATTCTAATTGATAGTGGGGTTGGCAACACGATTGCCGACATGTCGCAAAATCTATCCCTTTCGCCACTTGTTTTAGCGTTTTTCATAGCCGGGTTGATTCGGATTGCAACTGGATCAGCAACAGTTGCCCTAACAACAGCTGCGGGGATTGTGGCACCGATTGTACAGCATATGACAGGTGTTAATCTCGAATTGCTTGTTATTGCAACCGGGGCTGGATCACTAATGTTCTCACATGTAAATGATGCTGGTTTCTGGATGGTAAAAGAATATTTAGGTTTAACAGTAAAAGAAACATTTAAAACGTGGACTGTGCTGGAAACCATTCTTTCTTTCATTGCTTTTGGCGTTACGCTGCTGCTTGATGTATTTGTATAAAAAAAGCTCCCTCATGATTTGAGGGAGCTTTACATTTAGATTGATGTGTGTGTGGGAGACACGGATGGGAATCGTTCCTCCTCTTTATCACTTTGGCAGAGAATATTAAAACAAAACGCATCGATAATCCCCTGCTGAGCACTGGAAAAAGTGAAAAAAGCAGTTCGGTCATCAGCATCATCTACAATTGCCGGCAGGGTTATATCGGCATTCAAGCCAATTGTTGAATGAGGGTCGGAAGTGATGACAATGGTCTTTGCCTCTGCTTTCTTTGTTATTTTAAAAAGGGAAAAAGTTTCCTCGATCGAGCCGGCATGTGAAATAAAAATAGCTGCATCTTTATTTGTTAACATCGAAGCGGCCAAAAATTGCGTATGGGTATCCAAAGAGGCGGAAGCCGGTAAACCGGCTTGCATTAATTTTTGAGCTGCAATCAGTGCTGATACTGCAAAGGCACCCATTCCGTAAACTTCAATTCGATTAGCACTCAAAAGAGCTTGAATGGCTTCTTCGATCAAATGACTCTCCAAATTTTCCACTGTTTGTTGCAATGCCTTGATATTGGCTTTGAAAATTTTTTCCGTCAGGCTTTTGTTAGTCCGCTTTTCCGCTTTTTCCTCCCGTGCGGACCGGGCGGAGGTCCTCGTTTCGGAAGCAAGCGCAATTTTCATTGCCTGAAAACCTTTAAAGCCAATCCGCTTGGAAAAACGAAAGACAGTGGCATCGGCAACACTTAAATCGTCGGCTACCTCATTGATTGTCCGGTGGATAATTACTTCAGGGTTTTCTAAAATATAATCAGCTATTTTTTTCTCTTTCTCACTGAATTTAGGGTAAAAGGAACGGATGGTTCCTAAACAATTCTGCGGCATACCAATTTCCCCTTTATTAGATCCTAACTGCAGTATAGCATAATTCGTCAATGAAAAAAATTTTTATGTAATCGTTTCCTTATCGAAAAATATTTCGTATAATAAAAGTATATCGAAAAAATTTTTCAGTTTGTTTGAAATAAACGGGGGAATGTTTGAAAAAAATTTTCATAGACTTTTTTTAGGAGGAAGAAGCATGACAGTAAAATATGTAATCGGCGTTGATATTGGGACAACGAGTGCAAAATCGGTCCTTTTTGCAAAAGGTGGCACAGTCGTGTCGAGCGACCATATTGAATACCCGCTGTATTCGCCAACACCGGAAACAGCAGAGCAAAATCCGGAAGAAATTTTTCGCGCAGTCGTTCAAACAGTAAAAAATTCAATGCAAGCGAGCAGCGTGCAACCGAAAGATGTTCTTTGCGTGTCATTTAGTTCGGCGATGCACAGTGTGATTGCTGTTGACCAAGAAGGAAAGCCGTTGACAGAATGCATCACCTGGGCAGATAATCGCAGTTCCGACTGGGCAGAAAAAATAAAAATGGAGATGAATGGGCATGAAATTTATTTGCGGACCGGAACGCCGATTCACCCAATGTCTCCTTTGGCAAAACTTGTGTGGCTGCGCCATGATTATTCAGAGTTATTTTCGCAAAGCTGCAAATTTATCTCGATTAAGGAGTATATTTTTTACAAGCTGTTTAAAAAATATGTGGTGGATTATTCGATCGCATCTTCAACTGGATTGTTTAATATTTACAGCTTAACATGGGATGAAGAGGCGTTGGCTGTGGCAGGGGTAACACCCGAACAGCTATCTGAACCGGTTCCAACCACTTACAGTCTAACAGGGATGGACGAGACGTTTGCAAAAGAAATGAATTTACTGCCTTCGACTCCATTTGTAGTCGGGGCTGGAGATGGTGTCTTATCAAATCTTGGTGTAAGTGCGATTGATCCAGGAGTGGTAGCAGTCACGATCGGAACAAGCGGTGCCATTCGTGCTGTAACCGATCATCCGATCACCGATCCCAAGGGACGTATTTTTTGCTACGCCTTAACCGAAAATCATTGGGTTATTGGCGGAGCTGTTAATAATGGAGGGATGATTTTTCGCTGGGTACGCGACCAGCTTGGTGATTCTGAGGTGGCGGCTGCCAAACGGCTTGGCAAGGATCCATATGAGGTATTGACTGAAATTGCCGATCGGGTAACTCCAGGTTCTGATGGCTTGCTGTTCCATCCGTATTTAGCAGGGGAACGTGCCCCCTTGTGGAATTCCAACGCCCGCGGTTCTTTTTTCGGTTTAGGTATGCATCATCACAAGGAGCATTTGATCCGTGCCGTACTGGAAGGCGTCATTTACAATTTATATACAGTATTGTTAGCTTTAAGTGAATTGATGGGTGAGCCGAGAAAAATTCATGCTACGGGAGGGTTTGCCAGATCGGCACTTTGGAGGCAAATGATGGCCGATATTTTTAACCATGAAGTCATTATTCCTGAAAGCTTTGAGAGCTCTTGCCTTGGCGCTGCTATTCTCGGCCTCTATAGTTTAGGTGAAGTAGAGTCGCTGAATGTTGTTTCGGAAATGGTCGGAGCGACACACCATCATGTTCCAATTGATGAAAATGTCGCGATCTATGAAGATTTACTCCCGATTTACATTCGAGTTTCAAGGATTCTTCAGGATGAATATGAAAGCATTGCTGCCTTTCAAAAGAAGTGGGTGTAACTTGAATTATGTGAGGGATTTATGAGCGTGGTTTGGCGATGAAAAGGAATAGAGCAGTAAATAAGGGACGAGGAATAAAAAGGAAGAGATAGTGATATCTCTTCCTTTAAACATATCATTTTATTTTATCCACTTCACTACATCCTCATCTGGCCTGCGGGTTTTGGGTGCTGGATCTTTTACGCGATATCCAAAGGCTGCCATAACAGAAATGCCGAAATGACCATTTTCCAATAATCCTTCCTGCTGTAGCAATTGGTTCATTTTTTCAACATTAAAGCCCTCGATCGGGCAGGAATCAATCCCGATTTGTGCAGCGGCTGTCATCATATTGGCAAGGGCGATATATGTTTGTTTTGATGCCCAGTCAAATAGTGGCCGATCGCCATCAAGCAGTTTGAAATCATCTTTTTGAAATTCTTCAATTCTTTTTAAGTAATTTTTCAAATGATCGCCTGTTAGCTTTTTAACTTGGCTAAAGTGATCTTGTAAGTAGTCTGAATTGTATTTTGTATCGGTTTTCGTTCTTGCAAGCAGAATGACAAAATGACTGGCCTCTGGCAATTTGCCGAAGGCTCCCCATGAGGTATGCTTAATTTTCTCCCGAAGTTCAGGATTTTGAACAACGATGAATCGCCAAGGTTCAAAGCCAAACGAACTCGGGGAAAGACGAGCTGTCTCAAGAATAAAACGAAAATCTTCATCTGTAATTTTTTTGTTTGGGGCAAATTCCTTTGTCGCATGCCGAAATTGGAAGGCTTCGCTGATTTCCTTTTTAACGAGTTCTTTATCACGCATCATTTGTTCCTCCTTGTCTTTACCCTTTAGTATTTCCCTACTTTTCCACTTTCCAAAAGCTCCTAATGGATCTGAAACCTTAAAAAGCTTTAGCAGCTGATTTATTTTTTGCAACTGGAATAGTATCCGTTAAGGATTGGATGTTTTTTGTTACTTTTGTACTATAGGAAAAATCACCGTAGCAGTACGGGTAGCGAAAGTTTGCCCTATCGCCCTTACATTGGTAAAGTTGCGGTTTCGCCTGCACCTGTTTGAGCGAAAACTGCTTGGCCAATTCTTCACTGTGCTTTCCGCCATTCTGGGCAACATAATCAATGTAGCCAATCCCCATATTGTACGCTTGAATAATTGTTGGAAAATCAACACTTTTGCGCTTTCCATAAGTAAGTGCCCTTTGAAAATGTTTTACACCCGCTTCAATGCTTTGCTTTGGATCTTTTATGGAATTGGGCGGTAGTCCCAGAGATTCCGAAGCCTGCATTGGATCACCGCCTTTACCGCGGCTTTCCTGTTGCATCAGTGCAATCACCACGTTTGTATAAGTTTCTAAGTGGTATTTGGCCAACTCTGTTTGAATGAGTGGACGGTATTTTTTGGAATTTACAAAAGGGTCAAGCGAAAGCTGCGGCATTCCCCATTCGGAAGCTTGTTTTACGAAAACAACTACAATCAAAACGAAAACAAGCAGCAGCAGGCTAAACAGTGCATTTGATTTTTTCCGTCTTCGTTTTTTCATACCTTTCTCCTCAAATTTTTCGTCTTCACTCTTATCTATTATACGAAAGGAAACAGCAAATGTCTTTGTTGAAAGCTTTGGAAAAAAGAAAGCGAAACAGCTTAGGTCTCTTTGCTTTTTTGAATTTAAATGAAAGAAATCGGACAAGTTAAAGATGTACCACTAGTTTCTTTGTGTGAGGTGAACAAAATGGCAAAAGACGTTTTATGTGAAGTGAATAACTGTAGCTATTGGGCTGATGGAAATAAATGCAGTGCAGATGCTATTTATGTGACTAGCAACAAAGGCAAAACGGCAGCAAAAAGCGAGGAAACCGATTGTAAAACATTTGAACCCGCTTCAGGGCTTTAAAAAACTGTTAAACAAAGAACAGAGCAAAACAAAAACAGGCCCTGCAAGCGTAGGGCCTTAAACAATATGGAGAATAGGGGGCTCGAACCCCTGACCTCTTGCATGCCATGCAAGCGCTCTCCCAGCTGAGCTAATCCCCCGTGTGA
>JAKACS010000235.1 GCA_021821235.1 Bacillota bacterium | reverse complement strand
ACGCATGGCCGGGAAATGGCCGCGAACTTAAACATGCAATGGAATATATGATGAATCTTAGCGATCACGCCAATTTAACGATCGCCGATTTACCGCCGATGCTAAAACAAAAGGCTGTTCAACCGCAGGCATTGATGGAAAAATCTAGTTCCCTGAAAGCAAATTTAGCGGCAGTGGAAAAAGATTTAATTGAAAAAGCGTTAAAAGAAACAAAAGGAAATATCAATCAAGCAGCGAAATTGCTTGACGTTCCGCGGCAAACATTACAATATAAGGTGAAAAAATACGATCTAATCGTAAAAGAGCGCTGAAATTTCGGCGCTCTTCTTTTTTCTTTTTTCGTTCTTTCAATTGCATTCCCTTTTTTGGGTTGGCACAAAACTTGCATAGATAAAAAGCAGTACTTCATGAAGGGGATGATTTTAAATGAAACAAACTTTATATAAACCAAAGAGGCATTGGAAAGAGATTGAACTATGGAAAGATGTGACAGATGAGCAGTGGAATAATTGGCTTTGGCAATTAACCAATACAATCCGAACAGTGGAAGATTTAAAAAAGGTAATTCAGTTAACGCCAGAAGAGGAGGAAGGGGTGAGAATTTCGACGAAAACCATTCCGCTTAATATCACCCCTTATTATGCTTCCTTAATGAATCCAGACGACCCGCGCTGCCCGATTCGCATGCAATCGGTTCCTATTTCTAAAGAACTAATCAGAACGAAATATGATCTTGAAGATCCGCTTCATGAAGATGAAGATTCACCAGTTCCAGGCTTAACACATCGGTATCCGGATCGGGTACTTTTCCTTGTAACCAATCAATGCTCGATGTATTGCCGCTACTGTACAAGAAGACGTTTTTCCGGGCAAATTGGCATGGGCGTACCAAAGAAACAGCTCGATGATGCAATCGCCTATATTCGGGCAACCCCGCAAGTAAGGGATGTGTTGATCTCGGGCGGCGATGGCCTTTTGATCAATGATCAAATTTTGGAATATATTTTAAAAAATTTACGAGAAATTGAACATGTCGAAATTATTCGCATTGGCACAAGAGCGCCAGTTGTTTTTCCGCAGCGAATCACCGAAAATCTCTGCAATAGTTTAAAAAAGTATCATCCGATTTGGCTGAACACGCATTTTAATACTTCCATTGAAATAACAGAAGAATCGAAACGAGCTTGCGAAATGCTGGCAAATGCCGGTGTACCGGTTGGGAATCAGTCCGTCATCTTAGCAGGGATCAATGACAGTGTACCAATTATGAAAAAATTGATGCACGACCTTGTCAAAATCCGCGTTCGGCCCTATTACATTTATCAGTGCGATTTATCAGAAGGGATTGGCCATTTTCGTGCCCCTGTATCCAAAGGATTGGAAATCATCGAAGGCTTGCGCGGACATACCTCAGGATACGCTGTACCAACATTCGTGGTGGATAGTCCAGGCGGGGGAGGAAAAATCGCTCTTCAGCCTAATTACCTTATTTCACAAAGCCCTGATAAAGTAGTTCTGCGCAATTTTGAAGGGGTGATTACCTCTTATCCGGAACCACAGGATTATGTTCCGGGCAGGGCGGAAGAATATTTTAAAGAAATTTTTGAAGACTTGGATGAGAAACGATCGCAAACTGGAATTGCAGGGGTAATGAATGATCAGCATTTCAATCTTGTGCCAGAAGGACTTGCAAGGCTGAACCGGCGAAAATCATATGCAGAGGATCCAACCCACCAGTCATTAAAAGAAAAGCGAGAAAAGCGCGATGAATTAAAAGAAAAAAAGTTTAAAGCGCTTGTTGAAAAGGAAAATAATAATGGCATTAAGCTTCCTGTCGGCAATTCAACTGAAAAGGATACCCAAGAAAATGGATAAGTGTGTATGGTGCGATAGTACAAATATTTCAATCAGTGCTGAAAGTGTTTTTTGGGAATTACCAGATGGAACAAAAGCGCTTGAAATCAAAGAGGCCCCCGTTATTTCTTGTGCAAATTGTTCAATGAACTTTTTAGATGAACAAATCATCAAAGAAATTGAAGATCAATTGCTGTTAATTGACACAAACCAGCTTGGAAAAAACATTACCTTCCAAGAATTAATGAAGATTCCAAGAAGATTGAAAAAAAATTATTTTGATTTTTTCACCTAAGAACAGTTATAGTAGCTGTAAGATAGTACAAGAAAAGAAAGGCGTATGAATGATGAGCAAATCTTTTTATCATTTTTTAATGAAATACCGGCATCCGGCACCAAAAGATGCGATTAGCCGGTTTGCCAATCAGGCATATGAAGATCACAGTTTTCCGAAAACATCGGAAGATTATCATGAAATCAGTTCGTATTTAGAATTAAATGGCCTTTATCTGGAAAGTATGACTGTTTTTGATGATGCTTGGCAGCTCTATCAATTGTCCGAAATGAAGCTCTAATGAATTTTACTTAATCGCCCGTTTATCCCGGCGATTTTTCTTTTTTCAAAACCCGTGCGCTTCTCCTTAATCGATGCATATAATATGGTAATTAACTTTCACGACGCATCATTGAGGGGATGGAGGAATATGGAAAAAAAGAAAAAGCCGAAATATAAAATCGGTGATACAGTCGTGATAACGATGTATGGGACGGTTGGGAAAATAACAGATGTCAAATGGCTTGATGAGAAATATGTATACGAAGTGAATAAAAGTGAAGGCCTATATGTAGAAGCAGCACTTCAACTTCTCTCTGAATATGAGGGAAATATCATGGAACAGGAACAAATTGATATTGAATATAAATATTTTTTCGGAGACTTGGTACAAGTCAGCGGGTATGGATCAGATTTATTTAAAGTTGTTGGTTTTCGTACGGAAATATGGCGCTATAAAGAAGATGCCTGGGAAGACGTCATTTATGAGTTATCGAGAATCAGTGATGGAGAATGGCTGGAAGCGGGAGAAGAAGAGCTTACCCTTGTTGCCGACGCAGAAAGTGCTGAAACATTTATTCAAAAATTAGGCCTGCTCTACTTAATTAATAAACAGCAAAAGGCAATCCAATTGCCGAAACTGCAAAATATGCTGCGCAAAGCGGAAGCTGAAGAAATTGCCCGTAAAATGGAGAAAAAACAGCTGATTGATCATTTGCTCGACATATATAACGATTATCGGATTCTTTATGAAATGTTTCATGATCAGGAATATTATCATGTAATGAAAGTCATTTTACGGAAATTGGAAACAATGGTTAACAATGACGGCAAAAGCCATGTGTAATTTACAGTTGTATAAACGCGATCAGTACAATGATGAAGAAAGGAATTCCAACCCATTTTATAAGAAAAAAGAGAAATTGGGTTGTGCCCTCTGAGAATTGTTGAAATACGCCGTTTTCGTCATTTACATCAGCGATAAAAGCTTTGAACATTGTTTGGATTTGTGCCATCTGGACTTCCCTCCTGAAATCATTTGCTATCAAATCCTATGCTTGTCCGGGCTGTTCTAGACATTTTTCCAGTAAAAAATTTTTTGTAATAAACGGTTAGCATGAAAAAGCCATACACAACATACATTCTGTAAAAAGGGGGCGACGCGAATGAGAGAAATCGAAGTATTTATTGATACGGAGGAGATCGCAGAATTTTTCTTTCATGAGCTTGTGAAAAGAGGGTACGTTCCTTCAGAAGAGGAATTAGAGGAACTCGCTGATATAACCTTTGAATACTTAGTTGAAAAAAGCATTATCGATGAAGAAATAGAGGAAGAGTAGCATTTACGTTTTTTTATTTTATGAGCAAACAAGCCCTGCCGGAAAAGACTAGGCAGGGCTGTATTCATGTACTTAATGGTTGTTTTTCCGCCCACCGGTAGCAGTCACATCTTTTGCGTGAGCCTCATGCTCTGCGACGATCTGTTCGGCAGGGATATGATTGTTTTTCTTTGGAGAATTTATCCGGTTTCGATGCTTTTTACCCATCGATTACTTCCTCCTCTTCGTAAAGATAGAACAACGACTTACCTTTACCTAGCATCCCTAAAACAAGGAAAAGATATGCGGCCATTATAAGGTTTTTTCTTTGCTATCATTATGATATAGTGGAAGGGCAAAACCAATTTTTCTTTCGTTACAAATAGGAGGAATACATGAGTATACATATTGCAGCAAAAGAAAATGAAATTGCCGAAATTGTATTATTGCCTGGTGATCCGCTTCGTGCAAAATATATTGCCGAGACATTTTTGGACAATGCTACATGTTACAACGAAGTTCGGAATATGTTCGGCTACACGGGAACCTACAAAGGGAAAAAAGTATCCGTGCAGGGGACGGGGATGGGTGTTCCGTCTATTTCCATTTACGTGAATGAACTGATCCAAAGTTATAACGTTCAAACGCTTATCCGCGTAGGTACTTGCGGCGCCATCCAGAAAGATGTAAAGGTTCGTGACGTCATTTTAGCGATGTCAGCATCGACAGATTCTCAAATGAATCGTTTGACTTTCAATGGAATTGATTATGCCCCAACAGCTGATTTCGAGTTATTGAAGAAGGCATATGACGCAGGCACTGAAAAAGGCTTGCACTTAAAGGTAGGCAATGTCTTTACGGCAGATATGTTTTACAATGACAATGCCCAATTGGAAAAATGGGCTCAGTATCAAATACTCGCATTGGAAATGGAGACAGCTGCCCTGTACACGTTAGCGGCTAAATTTGGCCGCAAAGCGCTTTCGGTTCTAACGGTGAGTGATCATATTTTAACAGGGGAAGAAACTACTGCAGAAGAAAGACAGTTAACTTTTAATGAAATGATCGAGGTCGCGCTGGAAAGTATCGTGAAATAAGTACGTCAACAATGACTCTTCCTAAAAACGGGAAGGGTTTTCTATTTGGCAGCAAAAAGTTCACCAGGCGATAAATCCAAAATTTTTCTCGCTAGCTTTCCTATCGTATGATGGTAAAATAGGAGAGTGCGTAAAGAAATGAAACTAGGTGAAAGAAATGAAATTACAAAATCTATTGATTGTGATCGGAAGTATTGTTTTCGTTGCAGGCTGCAGCAATCTTGAAGCAAGTGTTTTTAAACAAAATCAAGCAAAGCAGCAAACGGAAACTACCGAAAAAACAACTCAAACAGATCATGGGAAGACGAAGAATCCGGTGGAAAAAACTCCTCAAAAAACCGATACAAATGCATCGCAAGACGAACTAGCTCTTCCAGCAATGTATTTTAATGCTATCAAACAAGTAGACGGTAAAAATCAAATTCAAAATCCTACAAATCCATTGGTCTTAGTTAACAAAGCTTACGCTCTACCAGGTCAATATGTTCCTTTCGATCTTGTTCGACCCAATGTGGCTTTCTCGTTTGGCGATCAAAAATTGGAACAAAGTTTAATGAGAAAAGATGCTGCCAAAGCGCTTGAAAACATGTTTGCTGAAGCAAAAAAAGCAGGAATTGAGCTTTTTGCCGTGTCCGGTTACCGCTCATTTAACCGCCAAAAAATCCTTTTCGATGCAGAAGTCAAAAAGGTTGGACAGCAAAAAGCGGAACAGGCGGTCGCAGTTCCCGGTACAAGTGAACACCAATCCGGTCTGGCGATGGATATTGCCGGCAGATCAACCAATTTTTATTTAACGGAAGATTTTACAAACACAGTGGAAGGTAAATGGCTCGCGGAAAATGCTTATCGATTTGGCTTCATCCTGCGCTATCCAAAAGGAAAAGAAAATATCACCCATTATGAATTTGAACCATGGCACTTTCGCTATGTCGGTGTAAAAGCCGCAACGATAATCTCTAAACATCAATGGACATTAGAGGAGTATTTTCAAGAGGTAAAAAAAATCTAATCACTATGGGTTTA
>JAKACS010000234.1 GCA_021821235.1 Bacillota bacterium | reverse complement strand
GTATGTTTTTTTATCTAAGTCCAAAATCTGTAAAAGTAATATACTTAATGTACTGATTCCCAAGATTACGAGATAGTTTACAATTGGTGACCCGAAAGTATTTACTCCTGCTGTAAGTGAAAAAAAAGTAGGTGGAGATAAAAAAGCAATTTCCTTTGGTAATAACTTAAATCCTAAAACTCCTCCCAAAAAAACAAGTCCACTAATTGACAGTAACAAGTGTTTACTTTTAGTTAATACATATACAGTTGCTAACATTATGTGCAATAACGAAATGGTCAAAATTAATAAAACACATTGAGATAAGAAAGCCGATAGTGGAGTAAAAAAATTTATTAGCTCATATAGAGGAGTAGCTGAATGCTTTATCCCACTAACTTGACTCCAGTTCCATGAATAAGGAAAACCGATTGTCATAAATAAGGACATAAAAATCCATACGAACAATAAAGGAGTTCCCTGCATCCAAAATTGCTTAAGAGAATTATATACCCACTTTTTAAATGATCCTAAACGAATTAGAATTTGGTAATCAAAATCTACCAAAATAGTCTTTGTTGAAAAAAACAATACAACCGGAATAATAAAAAATACGATCAGATACATATCATTTAACATTCGTAAAGTAATATCCCAATTATTGAAAGATATGCTCATTTCAGAAGCACCTTTGACAACATCGTTTTTCAACAACACACCATAAAAATAGAAAACTACTCCTACCAATATCCATTTAATACTAAGCACATCTTGAATGTATTCTTTCAAACGAATATTTCTTTGCCTCATGTTACATCAACCATTCTTTTTGTTTGCGCATAGTGAATACAAAGAGTCCTATAAAAATGATTAACAAGAATAAAAACGGCACTAGTACAGTCCATAAAGGCTGTTGGACAATATTAAATGGAAAAATTGTGCTTATTGGCGAAAACATTGGCACATTGAGAATGCCCGTTACAAAATTGAAAATATGGTAAAAAAGAAAAGGAACCGACAAAGCTACAAAAGGATTGCTTAAAACCAAC
This sequence comes from Bacillota bacterium, assembly GCA_021821235.1. Next base: position 4,828 of record JAKACS010000234.1, on the reverse strand, counting down.
ATTAAGAGTAAGGCAATAGAAGAGTAAATTACCGCATTTATAGAAACCCACAATGAAAAAATCAATCCATATGCCAAATTACCGTGCTCTAAAAGTTGAGAAAAAGTAAACATTGGTATAACAGAATTTGCATCTTTTGGAGAGTAAAAGATAATTCCTAGATGTGGTTCTAAATATACTGCAAAAACAAATGGAAAAAATATTAATAGAAAAACAATACCTCCTGTTAAAAATGCATTTACTATTATTTTGCTTAGTAAATAAGTATTCAAAGGGATCCTTGGTCGAGAATACAAAACAAAATTATTTCTTAACTCTTGTAAAAAAAGAGGCAAATAGATAATTATAATAATAGCAGGAAAAAGTAATGGAATAATGGTTGATACCATCTCTTGGAAAACTTCGATAGGCTCAAAAAACTGGTATCCTTCTTTTATATTATAGAATCGTACAGCTGGTAAGAGAATAATAATCCCAATCCAAGTCAATAAATTCCTGATTGTGAATGCTCTTTTCATTTCAACTAGTAACTGATTTCCTAACAATCTACTCCACCTCTTTCAAATCTTTTGATTCATATATCTTTTAGAATTGAGATTCTTCATATTGAATATTTAAAACCCCTTCTCGAATTTTTATTTGGCATTTCAAATATTCAAAAATTTGTATATACAAAGAGGATTTTTTGTTAAAAATAATATTCATATTCCCACCTTCCTAATTAATTTTCCGAAGCTCCCACCTTGTTCTCAGTAAAAAAAACATATAACCAAACACATTAAATAATATTAAAGTCATGAACCAAACAGCTTTTAATCGTTCTCGATAATATAATTGAATTGAACCCCAAATAGTAAATAAAACATAATAAATAGTGAACCCAATGATAAATAATAAAAGGCCGATTTTACGGACATCTAAAACCTCCAAAGAAACAGAAAAATCATCTGTGCCGTAATATATATCCCTTTTCAATAGGTTGGGTAACCAAAGATTTTTCCCCTTGTAAGTATAATCAGGATTTTCAGGATTAAATCTCGAACCTGAATCATATAATGAAGCTTTTAAAATCAGGAGTTCTTCGTTAAACAAAAAGTCTATTTTATTTGAACTCATTTTTTCGAAAGAACCACCGACTTTATATCCTATATCTGCAAAATGCATATCTTGCACATTCCCTAAATACAATAAAAACACAAAAATAAAACTAACTACAATTAGACTAGAAACCCCGATTTTTAGTAATACATTTGCTAAGCTTTTCTGTTGAATTTCCATTAACGAAATTATTTTTTCTACTTGCTCAAACCCTCCAAATCGTTCTACTGCCATTTTAAATGCAATTTTTTCAGTATATCCTTCCAGGATCAGTTCTTTAATTGATTCATTTAGATGAGTTCGGGTTTCTTCCTTTAATTCTTGTGTCTCTGGATATTTAGAATCAGCATGTTTGTATAATTTATCAACATATTCATCAACAATTCTCATGTTTATCCTCCAAAAACGAGCCTATCAGTTTTTTTACAAATTCCCATTCCTTAATTTTCAATTCAAAACTATTGCGGCCTTCGTCCGTCATTAAGTAATATTTTCTTCTGCCCCCTGCCCCCTGTTCATCACTCCAATAAGAGGAGATCCATGATTTTTTTTCCAACCTCTTTAAAGAAAGATATAGGGTTCCTTCCTTCAATTCAAAAGCTCCATTGCTTTTTTCTCTAACTATTTTAGCAATTTCATATCCATACATATCTTTTTTGCTTAGGAGGGATAATATAAGCGTATCAATATGTCCCTTCAGTAATTCTTTATCAATTTCCAAATATGTTTCCCCTCCATGTTACAAACACAAAAATACCTTATAATCATTTTAAATAATATTACCTAATAATGCAAAGTATTTTTGACTTTTCGCTATTCAAAATGAAACGAAGGGAATATTAAAGTCTGATTTTCTTTAAAAACCTTAAAAGCGGACAAGAGTGTATTTGATCATTCAAATAGAGCCACCTAGATCATGAAATTGTAAATCACTCCATTCCTAGCTAGAACACGTCTTAATTTAAATGAAAGGCTCGTCGCTGTCTCGAAATACCATAATGTCTCGGCTTTAGAGCAAAATCATACCTCTGGAGGCTACGTGTCTAGACATACCGGATTTTTCAGAGTAAAAATGACAAATGACTCACATTTTGGTGTTTGGAGTGGCTCAAAATGCAGTTAGCAAATATAGCTCGTTATATAATGAAAGGGGAGCCATCCTGCTTGCCATTAAAGAAGGAATCATTGCGGTTGATTTTGAAGGCGCTATCACAATGATTAATACGACTGCGAAAAAGATCCTCGGCGTCTCTGACCAAGCAATTGGCAGAAAAATTGAAGAGCTGCTTCCACATACGAAGATGTATGAGGTATTAAAAAACGGCGAAATGCAAACAGACCAAGAACTGAAAATTGGCGAACATACAGTCATTGTCAATCGAACACCGATCATTGAAAAGAACAAAGTGATTGGAGTTGTGGCAAGTTTTCGCGATAAAACAGAAATTCAAGAAATGGTCAATACCTTATCAGAGGTGCGGAAGTACTCGGAAGATTTACGTGACCAAACACATGAATATACCAACAAAACAAGACCAGTGGCGCTAAGTTTTCTGATCCTAGCAGTTTTAGTCGTTTTTTTACCAATTTTTCAAATGAAAAGGAAGAAGAAAGTGGAATCTGTTACATTAAATTCCTAATGAATAGAAAGAAAAAAGGCGATTGTCGTATTCAGACGATCGCCATTGTTTTTTTGTTAAAACACTTGCTCGACTTCAAGTACGCCAGGAACTTCCTCTAAAAGGGCACGCTCAATCCCAGCTTTTAGTGTGATCGTTGAGCTTGGGCAGCTGCCACAGGCACCAAGGAGACGAAGTTTTACAATGCCATCCTCTACATCAACTAATTCACAATCTCCGCCATCGCGAAGAAGAAACGGGCGCAATTTATCTAATACTTCTTGGACTTGTTCTTTCATTTCTAAATCGTTCATCACAATCGACTCCTTTCCTATCCTTTATTATAATGTCACCGTATCGAAAAATCCATTGTGATAGAATGGAAATGTGCTGATTTATGACATTTTCTTAGTGTTAAACAGAATAATATTATAAAATAAAAGAAAAACGAGGAATCAAACATGAGCGAAAATCGAGGAATTGAAATTGTTGTTTATGGTGGGGAAGAGATTTGCCAAAGCTGTGTGAGGATGCCTTCTTCAAAGGAAACAGTCGAATGGCTGGATGCTGCGATTACCAGGAAATTCCCTAACCAGCCGTTTACGATTACGTATGTAGATATTTTTAATCCGCCTTCTGATAATGAACCGCAGGCTGAATTTGCAAAAAAAGTTGTCGACGAAGAAATGTTTTATCCTGTTGTCGTGATCAATGAAAAGGTGGTTGGTGAAGGCGATCCGCGCTTAAAGATCATTTTTGCCGAAATGGAGAAATACGGGTATAAAGAAGAATCATGAAGAAAAAACCAGGTTAAACAAACGCCTGGTTTTTCTTCATCCACTTTCAGCCATGATGATACTTATACATCCACAATATGCCGGATTTTAACAGCCGGGCAACTCGGCCGGTAATCGGTCGGTCGGCCATTACGCCGAATCCGTGTTTCTTACCAAGAGACCCAAGAACGCCTTTTAACTTAATCGTTGGTAATGCAGTAGGCAATTGTTCTTGATTCCAGCGCTTCTTTAACACCTCAACAATCTGAATCGCCTGTCCTTCCGCAAGCTGAGCGCTTGGAGCATGCGGCAGGCTTGCGCAATCCCCAACAAAAAAGACATGTTCATCGCCTGGCAAATGGTGCAGCGGTGTGATCACCGCTCTGCCCAATGAATCATGTTCAATCTCCATTTCACGCACGATGCGATTTGACTGAATACCCGCCGTCCAGACAATGGCATCGCAGTGAATCGCTTCATCGTGATTATAAAGCGTTTTCTCGCTTACTTTTGTGATATTGGACTGGTTAATGATTTCAACCTTATGGTGAACAAACCATTCTTCAACATATTTGCTTAAGCGGTCAGGAAAGTCGGACAAGATATGTTTACCGCGGTCAAATAATTTAATCGTCAAATCTGGACGGCTTTCACTCAGTTCACTTGCCAACTCAACTCCGCTAAGACCTGCGCCGACAATACCGACAACCGAGCCGGCGGGCAGATTGTTTAAAATGGTGTACGTTTTTCTTGCTTTACGAATGTTCTGGATGCTGAGGGTATATTGGTCGGCACCGGGAACATGATGATATTTGTCCTCGCAGCCAAGACCAATGACTAAATCGTCATAGTCAACGGCCTCACCATCGTTTAGCAAAACTTTTTTATCCTCTAAATCGATCCGTTCCACTACCCCATATTGAATATGAAGGCGCGGATCTTCCGGAAAATTGACACGTACTTCTTTGTCAGAAATGGTACCGGCCGCGAGTGCATAATACTCTGTTTTCAAACAGTGGTATGGAACACGGTCAATTAACGTAATCGATGCATTTTCGGGAAGATGGCCGGGAAGAAGTTCATTGAGGATTTTCATTCCGCCATATCCTCCGCCGAGAATTACAAGCTTGTTCATATTTACACGATCCCCTTTGTTAAAAAACATTTTGTCAAAAACTCTTGAAGGACATTATTAAAAAAAATATTATTTTCTGTGATTTCAATCCATTATGAGTATAACTAAATTGTGACAAAATAACAACATATAACGTTTTCATATTGACAAAGATAGACAAAAAGTGATATTTGACGAGGTGGCAAAAAAAGCGTAGGATA
>JAKACS010000233.1 GCA_021821235.1 Bacillota bacterium | reverse complement strand
AAGGTGCAGCCGACGTAACTGTCATGGGCAGCTACGCTATTGCTGAACTTGCTGCATCGGGTGTTCCACTTAAAATGACTGTGCCAAAAGAGGGTGTTCCACTTCAAGCATTCAGTGCTGCACTTGTCAAAAATGATCCGCGCAAGGAAGCGGCAGCAAAGTTTATCAACTACATTATCAGCAAGGAAGCGCAAGTATTGATTGCTGACAAGGGCTTCTACCCGGTTGTAAAAGGTATGAAAATTGCCAAGAAATATGAAGATTCAATCGGATTAAAGGACACAGATAAAACATTTAAGCCGGATTTTGCTAAGTTTGCTGCAATACGGGCTGAGATGTCCGACAAATGGTCAAAAGAAGTAACGCCTGAGCTTGGAAAGCTAGTTAAATAGAAACTGAAGGAGGGATTCCATTTATGCAAATCACCAATGATGTAGAAATAAAAGGTGCTTCTAAACGATATGGAACCAATGTAGTGTTAAATGGAATAAATCTTGATGTCAAACAGGGTGAATTACTCACCCTGCTTGGTCCTTCTGGCTGCGGGAAAACAACCACCTTAAATCTGATTGCCGGTTTTCTTGAAGCAGATGAAGGCGCCGTATTTATAAAAGGAAGAAATGTGACAAAAGTCCCGCCATATAAGCGTGATCTTGGGATGGTTTTTCAGACTTATTCGTTATTCCCGCATATGACCGTGTATGAAAACTTGAACTTTGGACTGAAATTGCGCAAAGTAGCAAACCCAGAAAAAGATCGGCGGATCGCCAGAGCGCTTGACCTTGTAAAAATGGCCGGACTTGAAAAAAGGTATCCTCGTGAATTATCTGGCGGTCAGCGGCAGCGTGTTGCCATTGCAAGGGCGCTTGTTGTGGAACCAGAACTGCTTTTGCTGGATGAGCCGCTTTCCAACTTGGATGCGAAATTGCGCCATGAATTGCGCGCGGAAATTAAACGGCTGCAAAAGGAAATTGGTGTAACAACGATCTTTGTTACCCATGACCAGGAAGAAGCGCTCTCGCTTTCTGATCGTGTCGTTGTCATGAATCAAGGAAAAATCGAACAAATCAGCTCACCGACATCGATTTATAATCATCCACAGACAGAGTTCGTCTTTCAGTTTATCGGCAAATCCAATTCTTTTGAAGGAAAAGTTGCGGCTGTTGATCAGCGAAAAGTTACAGTGGAAATGAATGATGGGATTACCCTTGTTGACAGAGAAAATGTAATGGGTGGATCTTCTGACATCAAAACAGAAGATGGTGTGAAATTGTATATACGTCCGGAAAAGATTCGGATTTTTCCAACGGAGAAGGACGCTAAATCCTTGTGGGATCTTCACAAGGCGAAAATCTCGCAGTTGAACTATTTGGGGACAACATGGGAAGTAGAAGTTCATTTGCTAAACCAATCAATCCAAATTTTGACGCCGGACTACGATGTCAAATGGCGGCCAGGAAGCGAGGTGTTGGTTGGATGGAATCCGTCCGATTTGATGATGATCAAGAAATAAAGTTGACCGCGGAGAGTGCGCCCGTTTTACCAAAGTACAAGTTGAAAAGGAGTAGAAAATGGGGCAGGGGACTGCTTCTGCTTTTGCCGATTCTCCTCTTTATTTTTGGGTTTTTTATTGTTCCGATGCTCTATATTCTCTATTTAAGCTTTATCAGTACCGATCAGCTAAATGGCTCACAGGCTGTATTCAGCATGAAAAATTATGCGCAATTTTTTACAGATCGATATTATTTATCCTCTCTTTGGCTAACCGTCAAAATCAGCCTATACACAGTCTTGGTTTCTCTTATACTTGCATATCCTGTCGCCCTTACAATGGCAAAGAGTTCTCCAAAGGTAAGAGGCTATATAGCTTTATTGGTTACATCACCGTTATTAATCAGTATTGTTGTTCGCAATTTTGGCTGGTATCTGTTGCTTTTGCCGAATGGAACCATCAATCATCTCTTGCTTTCTGCTGGAATCATAAAAACGCCGTTGAAGCTGCTGTTTTCTGAACTTGGTGTAGTCATAGGCCTTTCAAACGCCTATTTGCCATTTATGGTTTTGGCGATTGCAACCAGTTTATACACTATTGACCCATCTTTGGAAAAAGCAAGTGCCATTCTTGGAGCCAGTCCGCTTCGCAATTTTTTCTCGATCACCCTTCCGCTCAGTCTGCCTGGGGTGGTCTCCGGTTGTGTGCTTGTGTTTAGCCTTTCAATGAGCGCCTATGTCACGCCGGCGCTTATGGGTGGTGCCAATGTACCGGTCATGCCGGTGGTAGCCTATGATCAGATTACGAATTTATTGCGCTGGACATTTGGTTCTGCACTTTCCTACGTTTTATTACTAACAACGTTGGTTATTGTTTTCGCGTTTACACGTACATTTGAATTAAGTAAATTCCGGGAGGTGTTCCGATGAATAGGGGTTTGGGCTGGCTGCGCATTACGTTAGCTTTCGTGTCCATTGTTTATATTCTTATTCCATTGATTGTGGTGATTCCGGCTTCGTTTACAAGCCAAAACTATCCAAGTTTTCCGGCTGTCGGCTTTTCGTTTCAATGGTATACAAAGCTCCTTGACCGGCCGGAATTTTTAGCAGGGATGATCAATAGTGCAAAGTTTGCCTTCTTGGCGGCTTTCTTTTCCGTCTTATTTGGCACACTTGGAGCTCTTGCGCTCGCCAAGTACGATATTCCAGGAAAAACCTTTATTACATCAGTGCTAACGGCACCTTTAAGTGTTCCGCAACTCGTTCTTGGAATTGCTCTTTTGATCTATTTTACGCCGCTGATGCTTGCGGGCACCTCGCTTGGGTTTTTAATAGCCCATATCATTATTTGTATTCCTTATGTTATCCGCCTTGTTTTGACGGGATTAAGCGGATTTGATTACAATCTTGAACGGGCGGCTGCCATCCTCGGTGCCAGTCCGCTTGTTGTTTTTTGGAAAGTTACATTGCCGTTAATTCGGCCAGCAATGATTTCAGGAGGCCTTTTCGCCTTTTTGACTTCCTTTGACAATGTAACAGTTTCCTTATTTATGATTTCACCGGATATGCGGACGCTACCTATTGAGATTTTTTCACATATGCAGGATGCCTACGACCCGCTCGTTGCTTCAATTTCTACGGTTGTAATCTTTATTTCGGTTATTTTGATTCTTGTGTTGGAAAAATTACAGGGCGTTGGAAAAGTGTTTGGCGGTTCGCACTAAGTATATTTGTATTGCCTTTTCGCGTTAGTACTTTGCTTTGAAGGGAGGAAAAACGTTTGTACGATTATATTATTATCGGTGGCGGGATTATTGGCCTTTCAGTTGGAATGGCTTTAACGGAAAAATTCCCTCATTCCAAAATCGCAGTTTTGGAAAAAGAAAACGAACTTGCTTCACATCAAACCGGGCACAACAGCGGAGTCATCCACTCAGGAATCTATTACAAACCCGGCAGTTTAAAAGCACGCCTAGCAAAAGAAGGCAACCGTTCGATGAAAGCTTTTTGCAAAAAATATAATCTCGATTATGAAGAATGCGGAAAAGTTATTGTCGCTACTTCGAAAACAGAGGTAACCTTATTAAATGACCTTTTTCAACGAGGGCTGCAAAACGGTCTGAATATCAGCAAACTTACGAAAGAGAGTTTGCGAGCGATCGAACCTCATGTAGTTGGGGAGGAAGCCATCCATGTTCCAACCACTGGAATCGTAAACTATAAAGAAGTGTGTGAAACAATGGCTCAGATCATTCGTAAGAAGGGCGGGGACATTTTTTTAAATACAATGGTAAATAGCATTCAAGAACGGACAACAGAAGTCGTTGTGGAAAGCAGCCACCAGGCTCTTCACGGGAAAATGCTCATCAACTGCGGCGGGCTACACAGTGACCGGATTGCCAAAATGGCAGGTTGCCAGTTGAATATAAAAATTGTTCCGTTTAGGGGAGAATACTTTCAGTTGGCACCAGAAAAACGCTATCTCGTAAAAAACTTGATCTACCCCGTTCCAAATCCAAACTTCCCTTTTTTGGGCGTTCATTTTACAAGAATGATTGATGGCACTGTGGATGTAGGACCAAATGCGGTGCTTAGTTTGAAACGAGAAGGTTACACAAAAACGGCATTTAGCTTCAAAGATGCGGCGGAAGTTTTAACCTATTCCGGTTTTTGGAAGTTGGCAAGAGTGTATCGTAAAGAAGGGACGGAAGAAATCATCCGCTCGTTTTTTAAAAAGAAATTCGTTGAAGGGGTGCAAAAACTGATTCCAAGTGTAGGAGAAAACGATTTACTGCCGGGGTTGGCGGGGGTTCGGGCACAAGCGTTAAAAACGGACGGCTCGTTAGTCGATGATTTCTATATTTTAAATGGAAATCGCTCTGTTCATATATGCAATGCACCATCACCGGCAGCAACGGCTTCGATTGAAATCGGTAAAGAAGTCGTGGAACGGCTGACTTCTTATCGGCTGGTGATTTGATAAAACGAGGAGGTTTTGGGGATGGATCAAGAAATTATCCAACAAATCGAAGCAATTCTTCCAAAAGAGAGAATCTTTCTCGATTTGGCAGAAAGGTATTCTTATAGTTATGATGCATCCTTCGGTCAATACCTTCCCGACATTGTGATTCAACCGCGGAATGCAAACGATATTAGCCAACTGGTAAAACTGGCAAACCGCCATTTAATTGCGGTCTACCCAAGAGGTTCAGCTACTTCTTTAAGTGGGGGGGCGTTGCCAGTGTACGGTGGAATGGTTCTTGACCTGTCCTGTTTAAATGAAAAGCTGGTGATCGACCGGGAAAATTTGCTGGCAATTGTTTCACCTGGAGTCGTGACCGCAAAAATTCACCAAAAAGCGGAAGAAGCCGGTCTTTTTTATCCTCCCGATCCAAGCAGTTCTCATGTGGCGACGATTGGCGGAAACTTGGCGGAAAATTCAAGCGGGCCAAAAGGATTAAAATATGGAACAACCAAAGAATATGTCATCGGCCTTGAAGTGGTTATGCCAACAGGGGAGATCATCCGTACAGGAGGTAAAACGGTTAAGAATGTAACCGGTTACGATTTAACCCGGCTAATTGTCGGCTCCGAAGGGACGTTAGGGATTATTACAGAAGCCATAATAAGATTAATTCCAAAACCGATGGCGCAAAAAACCTTACTCGCAACATTTACAAAATTCATTGATTCCGGCCACGCGATCAGCAAAATTTTATCATCAGGCGTTTTGCCTTCTGCGATGGAATTAATGGACCAGGCGTGCATCCATGCCGTTGAAAACTATCATCCGGGCGGGCTACCGCTTGAGGCTGAAGCGCTCATTATTATCGAAGTTGATGGTCATCTGGCCGCTGTTGAAGAGGAAATAAGGAAATGCAAGGATCTCTGTCTTGAGACTGGAGCAAGCCAAGTTACGGTTGCGAAATCAGAAGAAGAGCGGACTGCGATTTGGAAAGCGCGAAAATTGGTCTCTCCGGCGATCACCCGGATGGGTCCGACGAAAATATCCGAAGATGCCACCGTCCCGCGGAGCAAGATCCCCGAGATGATGAAACGGCTTAAAGAAATCCGCGAAAAATATGAAATAAATTTGGTTGTTTTTGGCCATGCCGGCGATGGAAATCTTCATCCCAATATTATTACCGATAAACGCAACCACGAGGAAATGAAAAAAGTAGAAAATGCAGTTAGTGAAATATTTAAAGCAGCCGTTGAACTGGGTGGCACCCTTTCCGGAGAACATGGAATCGGCTTAATGAAATCGCCTTATATGGAAATGGAGTTGGGAGAAACCGGCTTATTGATGATGAAAAAAATTAAAGAGGCATGGGATCCGAACAATATTTTAAATCCGGGGAAAATTTTTCC
>JAKACS010000232.1 GCA_021821235.1 Bacillota bacterium | reverse complement strand
ACGATCCAAAAGTACTGTACTGAAATCGGGCTCAACCGCGGAAGAAATTAAGATCGCCTGATCAATATTCGCTACTGGCGGTCTGATTAATTCATTTTTTCGCTCCTTGATTTCGAGGATATAGCCCTCCTGTTCATTTTCTGCTTGAAAAATAACATTGTCTCCGACAAGCGGGCTTACCTTTTGCTTGCGAAACACACCCCTGCCGCGGCATTGGTATACTTTTCCATGGTCAAACACATAGTAAAAACCGCTAAGTGCTTTAATAATTTTCCCTTCGGGCATAACCACACTCCCCTAAAAGAATACCGAAAGGACAGACCAAAGCTGCCAACTCGGTTCTTTGATTTTCCCAATCCAAAGCTTCTGTCAACGTTAAGGGGTTGGATTTGCAGCGTTGACAGTTTCGTCGATAATCACTTTACCGTCTCGCATAACCCTGTATCCAGCCTCCACCCCATCCTGAACCTGAAGCTCAATTGTCTTTTTAATCGTTTCGGTAATGTAAATCGTTTCTGTCGGTTCAGTCAAATTATGGTTCATATCTTCGATAAAGATCTGAACCTCCTGCGGCTTTCCTTGTGCCGCCTGGGCATCGTATGGAATCGTTAATTCTTTCACAACTTTCTGCGGCGGGGTTGGTACTTTCCCTTTTGAAATGATCGCCGTTACTTTATCTCCTTTTTGTAGCTCTGTCCCTGGGGCAGGGGATTGAGAGATCACCATTCCCTCTGGAACGGTATCACTGTAATCTTGTTTTGAAGTATCGATGGACAGTCCCGTCGCGCTGGCATAATCCTGTACACCTTTTAAACTGTAAGCTGTTAAGTCTTTTAAAGCAATTTTCGGTGGTCCCTTGCTCACTTTAAATTCCAAAACAGTATATTCGGGTACAACCCTTTTTCCGGCAGGGGGATTTTGTTCAATAATTTCCCCTGGGTCACGGTCACTATAAACCTCTGTTTTTTTAATATCTTTATATTTTTGGGATTCCAGCATCTGATAAACATCATCATATTGGCGCCCTCTGTAATCAGAAAGTTCGATTTTCTCTTTGCCGGCGCTCGTGTAAATATCGATGGAGGATCCTTCTTTTGCTGTCATACCTGCATTAGGATCTGTCCGAATCACTTTTCCTTTTGGAACAGTTTCATCGGTTAAGTTATTCGTTTGTCCAATTTTAAACCCTTTAGACGCAAGCAGGGCAACGGCATCATCGAAATTTTTCCCGCTTACATCAGGTATTTTCACATCTTTCGGAGTGAGCATGCTTGGCAAAACCGTTACCGTAAGAATCCCAATAAGTGCCAAAATGGCAAAAATCGAGACAAGGACAATCGGCCATTTTTTCCGCTTTTTCTTTGCCTTTTTCCCCTTTTCTTGTTCTTGCTTATCTGAATGATGGACAATCGTTTCATCCAGATTTTTCAAAGGTTGGTCATTGGTAATAACCGGAATGGCTTTTGTCGCCTCATCATCGACCGGAATTTGAAATTTGGGTTCATCCAATCGCTCCGGATCCAATGCTGTCCGTAAGTCTTCATCCATTTCATCCACACTATTATAGCGATGAAATGGATCCTTGGCAGTTGCTTTTAAGACAATATTTTCAACACTCTGCGGAATAGCGGAATTCCATCTTCTAACAGATGGTGTTTCCGATTGCAGATGTTTTAAAGCAATCGATACAGCCGATTCACCGGAAAACGGCAGCCTTCCTGTCAGCAATTCAAACATAACAATCCCCAATGAATATATGTCTGACTTTTTGTTAGCCATCCCGCCGCGAGCTTGTTCTGGCGACAAATAGTGAACCGACCCGAGCACGGAGTTTGTTTGGGTAATACTTGTTGCACTTAATGCCATTGCAATTCCAAAATCAGTGATTTTCACCGTTTCGTTTGCATCAACTAAAATATTATGCGGTTTAATGTCACGATGAACAATGTGATTTTGATGGGCATGTGAGATCGCTGAAGTCAGCTGTCTCATAATATTGATCGTTTTTTCTACTCCTAATGGCGAGTTTTGCAGTATGTATTGTTTCAATGTTTGGCCATCGACATGCTCCATGACGATATAATATAGATCGTCCTCTTCGCCGACATCGTAAATATTGACAATATTGGGATGGTTCAAACTTGTGGCCGACTGTGCTTCTCTGCGAAAGCGGCGGATAAATTCTTCATCATTTGTTAAATCAAGCCTAAGCATTTTAACGGCAACATTGCGGTCAAGAATCATATCGTGCGCCAGATAGACATTGGCCATCCCGCCGCCGCCAATCAAATCTAAAATTTTATATCTTCCGCTTATTCGTTTTCCAATCATCATTGCATATCACCTTTAATGTCACCGGAAAACGCCACAATTGCCAAGGTTATATTATCTTCACCGCCATATTCATTGGCAAGGGAAACAAGCGTCTGCGCTTTTTCCTCAAGCGAATTCTCGCCTGATAGGATGTCCATCATTTCTTGCTCACTTACTTTATTGGACAATCCATCCGAACAGAGCAATAAACAGTCACCCTCTTCAAACATGATTGTTTTAATATCCATTTGCACTTTTTCTTCTGTGCCTAGTGCCCTTAGCAGTACATTTTTTCTTGGATGATGCTCGGCATCCTCTTTCGTGATTTGGCCATGCCGTACAAGCTCATTGACAAGAGAATGGTCTTCGGTAACTTGATTGAATCCCGATTCATTCAATAAATAACAGCGGCTGTCCCCTATGTTGGCTACGGTTGCAAAATTTTCCGTCGCAATCGCAGCAACAATTGTTGTCCCCATCCCATCGCATTCGGTATTGTTTTTTGCATGGGCAAAAATCAGTTCATTCACCTTAAGGATTTCTTCTTTCAGCCATGCTTCCGCAGTTTCTGCAGTGGTAATGCCCTTTGCCGCTTCCCATCGGCTTTTCAATTCACTTAACGTCATACCGCTAGCCACATCACCTGCACGGTGACCGCCCATTCCATCAGCCACGATGGCAAGGCGGTGTCCGTCAAGGTTTTGAAATATACCACCGGAATCTTCATTGTGCTGCCGAACTTTTCCTTGATCTGTCAAAAAAACAGCATCCATTTTCGTTACCTCGTTTCTTCCTTCCGCTCCTTTGCACGAAGCTGCCCGCATGCTGCATCAATATCATGACCGTGCTCCCGGCGAATAGTTACATTTACACCATTTTTTCTCAATACCTTTTCAAATGTAAAGATTTGATTTCTTGGCGTTCTTACATAATTCCGTTCAGGAACGTAGTTGACAGGGATCAGATTCACATGACATTTGATTCCCTTCAATAAACGGGATAGTTCCTCGGCGTGTTCAATCTGATCGTTCACACCGCCAAACAATCCGTACTCAAAGCTGATTCTTCGTCCCGTCTTATCGATATAATACCGCACTGCTTTCATTAAGTCATCCAGTTTATATGCTTTGTTGATCGGCATTAGTTTTGAACGCAATTCTGTATTTGGCGCATGGAGGGAAATGGCAAAATTGATTTGCATATTTTCATCAGCAAATTGATAAATTTTCGGGATAATCCCGCTTGTCGATACTGTAATATGACGCGCTCCGATATTTAACCCCTTCTCGTCGTTAATAATTTTTAAGAAGGATAGCATGTTGTCATAATTATCAAACGGTTCGCCGATTCCCATGATTACAACAGAGCTTACACGCTCATCGGTTTCATCCAACGCCTGCTGGACATTTACAACTTGAGCAACAATTTCTCCTGCTTCAAGGTGCCGCTTCAATCCTCCTAGGGTTGAGGCACAAAATGTGCAGCCGATTCGGCAGCCGACTTGAGTGGTTACACATACAGAATTGCCGTAATTGTGCCGCATTAAAACCGTTTCAATCGAATAACCGTCATGCAGTTCAAATAAAAATTTGATTGTCCCATCAGCCGATTGCTGTTTAATAATGGTTTTTAAGGTTGTGATCTCAAAATCACGATGAAGCAACTCGCGCAAGCTCTTTGATAAATTGCTCATTTCATCAAAAGAAGAAACTCTTTTTTTATAAAGCCAATCATATAGTTGTTCGGCGCGAAACGGTTTTTCACCGTTTTCACTTAGCCACCCTTTTAATTCTTCGGCTTTAAGGGAGTAAATCGACCGTTTTTTTTCTTCTGTTTCTGTTTTAATCTCAGTTGTCTGTATTGGTTCCAACTTTCGTTACACCTTCTTTCGTAAACATGCGATATAAAATCCGTCCGAACTGAAATCCTGCGGAAAAATTTGCAGGTCAAAGCCATGAATCAGCGGTTGAATCGCCTCAGGCATCCGATTTTTAAATTGCAAATCACCTGCAAATTCCGGGTTTTCCTTTAAAAAAGTGGCGACAACGTTCTCGTTTTCCTGTTGATCAACCGTGCATGTGCTGTAAACGAGGACGCCTCCTTTTTTCAACAATGGCGCAACTGCAGCCAAAAGCTCTGTTTGAATCTTGCTTAATTGGAACAGATCATTCTCTGTTTTTGTATATTTCATGTCCGGCTTTCTTCTCATAACCCCTAGACCTGAACACGGGGCATCAAGCAAAATACGGTCAAAGGATTCCCGCTCAAACTGTTCCGATACCTTTTTACTGTCCATTGTCAGGGGTTGAATATTTTTCAAACCAAGCCTGCTGGCATTGTCGTTAATTAATTTTACTTTGTGTTCGTGAAGATCAAGGGAGACAACTTTCCCTGTATTTTGCATTTTTTCGGCAATGTGAGTGCTTTTTCCTCCAGGAGCAGCACATGCATCCAGGATCGTCTCATTTTCCTCTGCGCCGAGAGCGTAGGCAACAAGCATGGAACTTTCATCCTGAATGGTAATCAATCCTTCTTTAAAAACTGCCGATGCAGCGAGATTCCCTTTTAATGAGCGGATGGCAACAGGGATGATCGGACTTTTCTCGACGAGGTAGCCTTCAGCTTCCAAGCGGTCAAGGCACTCTTGCCTCGTCGTTTTCGCTGTGTTAACCCTTGCCGTTTGTGTTGGTGCCGTTAAATTGACTTCCGCCATTTCTTTTGTCTTTTCAAGGCCAAATTGTTCTGACCATCTGCGGATCAGCCATTCGGGATGGCTTGTCTCAAGTGAAAGGCGGACAAGTGGATCAGCAATTTCCTCAACAGATGGAAGCCCTTCTCGCTGAATGCTCCGCAAAACGCCGTTTACCATTGCGGCGATCCCTTTATGGCCGCGCTTTTTAGCAATTTCAACCGCTTCGAAAATGGCGGCGTGATCCGGTATTTTGTCAAGATAGACCATTTGATAGACGGCAAGCCTCAACAATTGAAGAACCCAGTTCTCAACTTTTTTCCCATTTTTTAAAAACGGCTGCAAATAATAGTCCAATGTCATTTTCCGCTGTAAGGTTCCATAGGTTAATTCGGTCAAGAGACCAATGTCTTTTGCCGGCAAATGATTCTTTTCAATCGCGTGATGGAGGAGCAAGTTGCTGTATGATTGATTTTTTTCAATTGTTTCAAGCAATTCCAGCGCTGTTTCCCGGACATTTTTGGCTTGTTTACGCATGCTGATCTCCAACTACCATTCCTGGTGCAAGCTTCGAGCCAGTTCCTCTTAAAAATTCCTCAGCAGTCATTTTCTTTTTCCCTGATGGCTGAAGTTCTTTAATTTTAATAGCCGTTTCATTGCCTGTCGCCACAACAAAGCCATCGCCCGCAATTTTTATAATGGTTCCTGGTATATCGGTTGTTCTATTTGCTACTTTTTCTACACTCCAAATTTTGATCACTTGGCCATTTAAAGTCGTGAAGGCAACAGGCCATGGGTTCAAACCGCGGACATGATTATACACTTCCTCCCCGGTTTTGCTCCAGTCGATCCGCTCCTTCTCCC
>JAKACS010000231.1 GCA_021821235.1 Bacillota bacterium | reverse complement strand
TAAAAGATGGATCGCTTTTTGAGCAATATCCTGAATATCGCCAAGTTGACTGATATACCCATTTACACCATCTGTAATGACTTCGGGGATTCCACCAACATTTGTGCCGATACACGGAACACCGCAGGCCATTGCTTCGAGAAGCACGAGCCCAAAGCTTTCCTTCTCAGACAACAGCAGCATTAAATCGCTGATGGAGTACAATTCTTCTAGATTTTCCTGTTTCCCTAAAAACAATACTTTATCTGTTATTCCAAGTGTTTTGACAAGTTTGGCTACTGTTGTTACTTCCGGTCCGTCACCGACTAACAATAGCTTTGCTGGCATGGCTTTCTCAATTTCTGCAAATGCTTTTACAACATCCGGAACCCGTTTAACTGCCCGGAAATTCGACACATGAATGACAACTTTTTCGTCTGCAGCAATTGAAAATTCTTCCTTTAAGTGGGCAGCGTCACTTTTTTGATAAACACGTTCATCGATAAAATTATAAACCGTCTGAATTGATTTGTCCGGGTTAATCAGATCGTATGTCTGCTCAATTAAGGCGTTTGAAACAGCGGTCACGATATCCGACTTCTCAATGCCAAACTTAATTGCATCCGAGAGCGACGGGTCATAACCAAGCACGGTGATATCGGTTCCATGCAGGGTTGTGACAATTTTTATATCGTGATCTGCCATCTGCTTGGCCAAAATTGCACACACTGCATGGGGGATCGCATAATGGACATGAAGTAAATCCAATTTTTCGCGGTTTACTACTTCGGCCATTTTACTGGCCAGGGCAATATCGTATGGAGGATATTGAAAAACAGAATATTGATTCACCTCTACCTGGTGATACGAAATATTGTGGTACATCCTTTTTAGACGAAAAGGCAGGCTTGATGAAATAAAGTGAATTTCGTGGCCTTTTTCAGCGAGCATTTTTCCAAGCTCTGTTGCAACAACCCCCGAGCCGCCAACCGTAGGGTAGCAAGTGATGCCAATTTTTAATTTCCTCATGATGACTCTCCTAACAAATCCCGATCAAGAAGAAGCGGCTTGTCGGTTTTAAACCCTTCTGCAAACTCAACACCAACCTGCTGCCCAAACATTTTTTCCCGCGCTTCAATTGTTTCGATGTATCCGTTGACAAGCGGTGTATCAATCGTTTCTTTTGTTTTGGCAAACTGGCTTTTGTAGGCGTTCAGCGCCTTCTTTTTGGTCTCCATATACATCGAAATATCAATTGTAAAATCGGGATGATGAAAACCATTGATCATATAAAAATAAACATTTTGAACGCGATGGGAAGCTCTCCCCTGCTCCGTTTGAAATTTCCGGATTCCTGCAGAGAAAACAGCTTCTGCAACAAGACGGGCGCAATTGCCATGATCCGGATGACGATCCGTAATAAACGGGGCAAAAACAAGCTTAGGACGAAACATGCGGATAACCCCGGCAATTCTACGAATATAATCTTCGCTCACAAGCAGCCCGCGATCGGGCATGCCGAGGGAAATGCGTTCAGCCACTCCAAGAATTCGGGCCGCGTCATGAGCTTCGACTTTTCTTGTTTCGACCGTTCCATTCGATGACAAATCTGCATCGGTTAAATCACAAATGGCGATTTTTTTCCCTAAAGCAGCATATTTTGCGATCGTTCCGCCCATGCCAATCTCGACATCATCCGCATGGGCGCCAAATGCAAGAATATCAAACGATTTCGTTTCCATTTTCATCACCACTGTTTCTCTTCGCAATATTTCGCCACTCGAGCATTCCTTGTTCCAACCCCCGGATTAACAGTTCCGCTGAGCCCATATTGGTGGCAAGCGGTATTGAATAAACATCGCAAAGGCGAACAAGTGCGGTAACGTCAGGCTCATGCGGCTGGGCAGTTAGCGGATCACGGAAAAAGAAAACAGCGTCCATTTGATTTTTCGCGATCATTGCTCCAATTTCCTGATCTCCTCCTAGCGGCCCTGATTGGAAACGATGAACATTCAGCCCTGTTGCTTCACTAATTCTCAGACCCGTTGTCCCTGTAGCAAACAATGTATGTTTTGAAAAAATCGCTTGATAGGCTGTAACGAATTGAACTAGATCATCCTTTTTTTTATCATGTGCGATCAGTGCAATGTTCATGGCAAAAACTCCTTATTCTAAAATATTTTCTAGCCCATAAACAAACGAATCAAGTTTCATTACTGTTTCAACCGCTATTTTCACACCGGACATAAACGAGCCGCGATGGTAAGAATCGTGGCGGATTGTCAATGTTTGTCCTTCTGAGCCCAACAATACTTGCTGATGGGCGATCAATCCAGGCAAACGGACAGAATGGATGTGCATCCCTTCAAGATCGGCTCCTCTTGCCCCTCTGAGGGTTTCCTTTTCATTTGGGTGACCCTGAACCTTTCGCTCGCGGACTTCAGCAATCATTTCTGCTGTTTTTACGGCTGTACCTGATGGTGCATCCAGTTTTTGATCATGGTGCATTTCAATTATTTCAACATCTTGAAAATATTTTGCGGCCATTTGCGAAAATTTCATCATTAGAACTGCGCCAATCGCAAAATTTGGAGCAATGATGCAACCTAACTCTTTTTCCCGGCAAAGATTCTCTAATTCTTTTAAGTCTTCCTTCGAAAACCCGGTTGTTCCCACAACAGGACGAACATGATAGGCAAGTGCGGTTTTTGCATGGTACATCCCTACTTCAGGGGTTGTCAAATCAACAAGAACATCCGCATTTGCCTCTTGAAGGCATTTGGCCAAATCGCTGTAAATTGGAACATTGACTTGGGGAAATCCATCGAGTTCACTAAGCAACATGCCGTCGTATTTATGGTCAACTACTGCTGCAAGTTCAAACTGATCTGTTGCCTGTGCAAGTTTTACAGCTTCTCGTCCCATTCGTCCGCGGGGACCGGCAATCACGATTCGAATTGTATTCATCTTTGTTCTCTCCTTCTATTCCTTATTCCGCATCCACTTTTGTCCAGCGATCCTTATCGCGTGTTTTGAATTTTTCCATCACCAAGTCGTGTGCTTGCTGAAGGTCAATCTTTAATGAATTCGCAAAACAAATGAGAACAAAAAGCAGGTCGCCAAGCTCCTCTTCGATCGATTTTTCGACTTCAACCGATTTTTTTGGTTTTTCTCCATAATAATGATTGACTTCCCGTGCCAATTCACCGAGTTCTTCTGTCATTCTCGCAAGCATGGCGAGCGGGCTAAAATAGCCCTCCTTGAATTGACTTATATATGTATCAACTTCCATCTGCATGTCTTTAACCGTTTTTTCTGCTGCCATTTCCCTCACCTCTTTAAATCCAGCTACAATTCTCATGTTAGCTAAAATAGTCCCGTTTTACAAATGTTTTTCCCTATGCTTGGTTTTATTTCTACCGAGATTGCTCCTAGCCGGTTAATTGGTTATAATTAAACCGCTTTACCGAGACTTTTGGACGAGGAGAATCGCTATGTTGTTTCATTTAAAACTCAAAAATATTTTCTTCATTTTAGTTGGTGCGGCGATCATGTCATTCGGACTAGTAAATTTCAATATGCAAAATAAATTGGCCGAAGGCGGCTTTACAGGCATCACGCTTTTATTCTACTTTTTGTTTCATTGGGATCCCTCCTACACAAATCTGCTCTTAAACATTCCCCTCTTCTTTATCGGCTGGAAGTTATTGGGCCGAAACACGTTTTTTTACACGCTTATAGGCACCTTTAGTGTCTCCTTGTTTTTGTGGATCTTTCAACGCAACACAATTAATATGCCTTTAACCAATGACTTAACGCTTGCCGCTCTGTTTGCCGGAGGCTTCACCGGAATTGGCTTGGGAATCATTTTTCGTTATGGCGGGACAACAGGCGGAGTCGACATTATTGCCCGATTAGTGCATAAATATGTCGGCTGGAGTATGGGGAAGACGATGTTTCTTTTTGATGCGTGTGTCATCACGCTTTCACTTCTTGCTTACCTCAATTACAAACAGGCAATGTACACCCTTGTCGCTGTGCTCGTTGGCGCAAGAGTAGTTGATTTTATGCAGGAAGGTGCTTATACTGCAAGGGGTGCGATGATTATCTCGGAACAAAATGGAGCGATTGCTGACAAAATCATGCTAGAAATGGATCGCGGGGTTACCATTCTTAAAGGTTTTGGTTCGTACACGAAAAACGAGCGGGATGTACTGTATTGTGTTGTGGCCAAAAATGAAATCGTTCGTTTAAAAAATTTAATCACTTCGGTTGATCCGCATGCATTTGTCTCGATTACGATTGTCCATGACGTTCACGGCGAAGGTTTTACATTAGACGAAAACAAAAAGCCGATTGAAAGCTAAAAAGCGGGCACCCCACATTGGGCGTCCGCTTTACTTCGCATTTTTTAATCATCACTCCGGCTCATTCCAGTATAAATAAGCACGAGTCGCAGCAATTCCAATATGGCGACTGCTGCTGCTGCAACATAGGTCAACGCCGCTGCGCTTAGCACTTTTTTTGTTTCACGTTTTTCGTCGCCATGAATCAAGCCAAGCGAAACGACCTGTTGCATGGCACGATTGGATGCATTAAATTCCACTGGAAGGGTTACGACTTGAAACAAAACAGCTGCTGCCATAAAAATAATTCCTAAAAACAGCATACCGCTCATTTGCGCAAAAATACCAATCATGATTAAAATCCATGAAAAGTTGGAACCGATATTGGCCACCGGTACAAGCGCGTGACGAAAGCGCAAAAAAGCATAACCCCGGGCATCTTGGATCGCATGTCCGCATTCATGAGCAGCGACCGCTGCAGCTGCAATGGAATGACCATGGTAAATTTCCGGTGACAAACGAACCGTCTTTGATCTAGGATCATAGTGGTCGCTTAAAAACCCTCTTCCTTCCTCAATGCCGACATGGTATAAACCATTCGCATTTAAAATTTCCCTCGCCACCTCGGCACCGCGAAGCTGCCTGGAAGAAGGTACTCGGGAATATTTTGCGAATGCCGATTTAACTCTTGATTGCGCCCAAAGCGGAATCAAAATGATAATCGCAAAATAAATAAGATAAGACATTTGAGAACCTCCATTTCAAGCCTTTCTTGCTATCATTTTATTCACGGTGTTTATTCATGTCACTATTTAGACTCTCGTGAGCGGTTCTTTTTCACAATCGTATCGCCTTGGTATTTTCTAAATCCAACATATGATAATGTCATAATAATGATGCTGCCAGTTGAAATAATAACCCACCATAAGGAAGGTTCTGATTGGTCATTGTCGACTTGTTCAAATATGCGTTTCAAATCTGTCTCAATACTAGCCAATTCCAGTGATTTTTTCTTGTTTCCAATGATCTGCAGCCGATAATCATCCACAAAGTTGATACGCGTGTCCAACTGTTGGATAGTTTCTGCCGGCACATCTATTTTCATACTTGGATAAATCATGTTATACAATGACAAAAACGAATTAAAATGACTGTTGAATTCAGCCGTTTGATTTTGACTGGCATCATTCTGTACTTGATGAAAAGTCGTTAAAATCTGTTCCTCTAGCCCGGTCCACAATGGCCGTTTGCTCGTTGCCAGCGCATCAATCACAAGCCTAAATTTCGTTAATTTATTTATTCTTTCCTCGTATTTCATGTTCGGGTTAACAGTAGCCTCAACTGCTTCGTTCCGAGAAATATTTACAATTCGCAGTTGATCCAATGTAAGGGGTCGTTCTCTACTAGCTAGCTTTGGAAATTGATCTGTAAAATAATCAAGCAATTTCTTTGCGTCATCATAACGCTTAGATTTCACCATTTGCAGTGCTTCGTCCGAAATATTGTCGAGTTTTTCGATTGGCGTTTGCTGTGCAGCCAGAGTCATTGTTGGAACGAAAAGCATAACAACAACAACGACGAGTAGCCA
>JAKACS010000230.1 GCA_021821235.1 Bacillota bacterium | reverse complement strand
ATAAATTCTGATTAGCTAAAAAAACTTGTACCTATTGTGGTAAATCGTTCACGGTCTATGGAAATCAGAACCGAAAATACTGCTCGTATGAATAGTAGAAAATGACCCATTCCTAAGAATGGATTATTTTTATAAACAGTCATTTTGCATTTTTAGAAAAAAGAAATAAAATAAACTTGAAAATTATTATAGAAATGAGGATGAATAGATGAAACCAGTTAACCCTGCTGATATTTTAGATGGAAAAACGTATAGTTATATCGAGGTATTTGGTGTAACAGATGGGATAGCGTTCGGAACGAAATCAAATGATGTCATTTATTATATTTACGACCGGTATTGTATGAATCCAAGTTGTAAGTGTGATGATGTTGTTCTCCATTATGTCGAAAATGATGAGCGCGAAAATAATAAAGGAGCAGATTTTGCCATTCTCCTTTCATTGAAAAACAAGAAATTTGAGGTTCTTGATGCCAATGGAATCTCCAAAAAACAAGTTAAGGAAATAGTAGATAATTCATTAAAAGATGGCAGTGAAGCAATAGAGTTATTTAAAAAACGATATAAAGAAATGAAAACTGCCGGCAGAGAAGCCCTACAGGGTGATAAAGAAATGAATAAAGAAGTGGCTGAACCTTTACAAGTAAAAACTAAAAGAAATTCTCCTTGTCCATGTGGAAGCGGGAAAAAATACAAAAAATGTTGTGGCGCAAGCTAAAGAAGACTCAATATGTTGTATAAGGGAAAGAATGGTGCTTAAACCCTCGTTTAACAATTATTAATAGGTTGTTTTGCTTGTTAATCCTGTAAACTTCACCAGCACTCCATGTGTTGCCACATACACTCGGCACACGTGGAGTGTTGTCTCGAAGAAAAGTTTTGAAGGTGTAAACCCAAAATAAACTCTTGCAATCTATACAAACCCAGTGTGATGATAACTATCAATCTAACGTTTACAGAATGGACATCATACGATAAATTATATCGTTTTCTTCAGCAACAATGCTAATTGATTCAGCTAAATCAGTTTGAATAATAGTGCTGCCTGAGTCAGTATCAACTAAACCACGATTTAACCGCAAAAATTTGCCTCTATAAGTTACTTCTATATCTGTTAGTAGTAACCCATCTTCAAGAACCTCCACAAAGGATAGATATGTGTCTTCTCCAAAATGGTCATATGACGGTCGGTTTATTGCCTACAATGATCGTGGATTATTAAACGTTACGAAAACAAAGAATGGCCGCCCAATGGATTTTGAAAATGTCTCACTTGGGGTTAGTGGCTTTGAATGGTTTCCGAATGGGAAGGAATTTATCGTTACCTCCCAAGCCAGTTTACGCCCTACCGGTTGGGGATCTATCCCACTTTACAAGAAGCACCAGTCTTTTTTCATTGATGTGTTCCCTTTTCAATCACAAAATATAAAAAAGTATAGCTACCTGGTAATAAGTGAATGAAGAAATACCCATTTCCAATCAGTTTGATAAAAAGTGCTTATTCATGGTATAAGTATAAAAAAGCAGGGACATTCTGCTTTTTTAGTTTGGGAAAAGGGGTTGGCCTTGTTTCCTATTAATGAGGGGATTTGACTTTGAATATGAAAGAGAATTTTTGGCGTGATTTACCACGACCTTTTTTTATACTGGCACCAATGGAAGAAGTGACGGATGTTGTTTTTCGCCATGTGGTGAGCGAAGCGGCCAGACCTGATGTATTTTTTACAGAATTTACAAACTCGGATAGTTATTGTCACCCAGAGGGGATTAAAAGTGTGCGTGGACGTTTGACTTTTACAGAGGATGAACAGCCAATTGTAGCTCATATATGGGGAGATACGTCTGAATACTTTCGGCAAATGAGTATTGGTATGGCGGAACTGGGGTTTAAGGGTGTGGATATCAATATGGGCTGTCCTGTACCTAATGTGGTCCAGAACGGAAAGGGGAGTGGCCTGATCCGTCGTCCGGAAGTCGCATCAGTGTTAATCCAAGCAGCAAAGGCAGGCGGATTGCCCGTAAGTGTAAAGACAAGACTTGGTTACAGCGATGTAGATGAATGGCATAACTGGCTGACACATATATTGGAGCAAGACATTGCGAATCTTTCTATCCATCTGCGTACAAGGGAGGAAATGAGCAGAGTAGATGCCCATTGGGAGCTGATCCCGGCGATCAAGAAGCTTCGTGACCAAGTGGCACCGAACACACTGTTGACGATCAATGGCGATATTCCTGACCGGCAAACCGGCTTGAAGCTCGCTCATCAATATGGTATTGATGGGGTGATGATTGGGCGAGGTATCTTCCATAACCCATTTGCCTTTGAAAAAGAGCCAAGAGAGCACAGCAGCCAGGAATTGCTTGATCTTTTACGATTGCATCTGGATCTCCATGATAAATATTCGCACTTGGAGCTGCGTCCGTACACGGCTCTGCATCGCTTTTTTAAGATCTATGTTAAAGGATTTCGAGGGGCGAGTGAATTAAGGAATCAGTTAATGAGCACAAAATCAACAGATGAAGTGCGTGCGATGCTTGATCACTTTGTGTCAAAGAATCTTGATGGAATGGGTGCACAGTAAAAGTGTCCTCATTCAAGCTCCGAGCGAAGGAGTAATTCAGAAATAAACTTGATCAGCCGAAACTATGCAAGTTATTATTCGCTACTTGCATATTTTTTGGCTTTTTTACATTCGAAAAGTATTCTGCCTATTGGGTATCCCTTGTACAAAAAGGAGGGGTGCATTGAATTTTTGATTTAAGTTGAAATAGATTATGCTATGGTAATAATAAGAAGTAAAAATCAATGAAATGGGAAGAGGTTTGCAAGCACTTGACATGTTGGTTGGTTTTCGCAAACCTAAAATAGAGATTTTCAAGTAGTGCCAGAATAAGTATTGAAAAAATTGAAATGACTGTCAACGACCAAAAATGGTGGAGGGGTATTCCAAAATGACAACTAGCAGAATGAATCCAAAGGTTGATGAATTTTTAAGTAAAGCTAAAAAGTGGAAAGAAGAATTTGAGAAGTTAAGGAATATCTTTCTTGACTGCGAGCTAACTGAAGAATTTAAGTGGATGCATCCTTGTTATACGTTTGAGAACAAAAACATCGTTTTAATCCATGGCTTTAAAGATTACTGTGCGCTTCTGTTTCACAAAGGTGCTTTGTTACAGGATCCCCATGGAATTCTAATCCAGCAAACGGAGAATGTACAGGCAGCGCGCCAGATCCGCTTCACCAATGTCCAACAAATAGTTGAAATGGAAGCCATCTTAAAAGCGTATGTGAATGAAGCCATTGAAATTGAAAAGGCCGGCTTACAGGTAAATTTTAAACAGAATGCCGATTTCAACGTTCCTGAGGAACTTCAAAGTAAATTCGATGAAATTCCTGCCTTAAAAACGGCTTTTGAAACCTTGACGCCAGGACGGCAACGAGCATACATTCTTTATTTTTCTAAACCAAAACAAGCCAAAACCCGAGAAGCAAGAGTCGAAAAGTATGTCCAGCAAATTCTTGATGGAAAGGGAATGAATGATTAGTCTATTTAATCAAAAAGGAGTGGCTCTTAAATAGTGGGAAAGTCAAGTTAAAGTTGCCTATACAAATAGTTGATTTAAATTTTAAAGCATGGAACAAAATACTGAAACAGGAAAATTCCGGTTGTGCCAAGTACCCTCTAAAATACTGAAACCCTTTACAAAATTATTAGCCTAATGATTTAAAATCTGCAAAGGTAAAATGAAGGATATACAATTACATCATCAAGGGAGGGGGAATATAGATTGCAAGCAAAAAATAAAAGGTTTCAGCCGCTCGTTGAAAAAGGAAGTGTTTTAGGCACAATAAAAATTGTTGCGGAATGCAATCCAGATAATCATCTTGCGGTCAAAATAGGTTCACAGTTGGACGGTTCTACAGAAAGAATGGTGTCAGATGATTTTATCGTCATTAATCCTTATGTTTCGGGGGCTAATATATCAGGTGTAGATTTTATTAATAAGTACATTTCCATTTATGAAGCAAATCAAGAAAATCAAATAATTAACAAAGAAATGATTATGCTTTCAGATCAAGAAATTGTCCCTGCAAAGTGGGATTTAGTTTGGGAGGAACTCTTTACTTCTAATACGATAGATCAAAAGAAGTGGAATTTTGTTGAAGGGGGATGGGGATTCGGCAATCAGGAACTCCAGTACTACACTGATAGGGAGGAAAATGCCAGAATAGAAGACGGCATGTTAATCCTTGAGGCCAGGAAAGAAAATTATAAAGGAATGGATTATACATCAGCAAAAATAACCACTAAGGGAAAAGTGAGTTGGAAATATGGCCGCTTTTCAATACGTGCAAAACTTCCTGAAGGACAGGGGATTTGGCCAGCTATCTGGATGATGCCAGAGGATATGGAATGTTATTCTGGTTGGCCGGCATGTGGAGAAATTGACATTATGGAGCTGATTGGACATCAACCCGGTACAGTCTACGGAACACTTCACTATGGCTTTCCACATACTTACACAGGGGAAAACTTCACACTTCCAAATAACAAGAAATTTTCAGAAGAATTTCATGTATTTACATTGGATTGGGAACCGGATGAGTTTAGATGGTATGTTGATGGAGTTCTTTATGCAAGACAAAACAGGTGGTTTAGTAACCGAGACGGAGCAGAAATTCCTTACCCTAAATATGCGCCGTTCGATAGGGAATTTTACTTACAGCTTAACGTGGCTGTGGGTGGGAAATGGCCAGGAAACCCTAATGATTCAACTTATTTTCCGCAAAAAATGGTGATTGATTGTATTAGAGTTTTCCAGAAAGCTAGAGAGGGTGGCAGAAATGAGTAGATTTTCCAAACAATTTATTTTCGGGAGTGCTACATCGGCTTATCAGATTGAGGGGGCCTATCAGGAGGATGGAAGAGGTTTATCGATTTGGGAAGAATTTTCAAGGATTCCAGGGAAAGTGGCCAATATGGAAAATGGTGATGTTGCGTGCGACCACTACCATTTGTATGAGAAAGATATCGAAGTGCTAAAGTTACTTGGAGTTGATTCCTATCGATTTTCAATTGCCTGGCCGAGAATTTTCCCGGAGCAGGGGAAATTTAATCCTGCTGGCATGGAATTTTACAAAAAGCTGATCAAACTTTTAAATAAAAATGGAATTAAACCTGCAGTAACACTTTATCATTGGGATTTACCTTTATGGGCGCATGAGCAGGGGGGATGGACAAACCGTGAGTCTATTCAGTGGTTTGTAGAGTATGCAGAAAAATGCTTCGAAGAGCTTGATGATCAAGTTTATATGTGGATCACTCATAATGAACCATGGTGTGCAGGCTTCCTTGGCTACCATCAGGGTATCCATGCTCCGGGGCATACAAATATGGAGGAGGCGCTAAAAGCGGTACACCATATCCTTTTGTCACATGGAGAAGCAGTAAACCTTCTGAAGAAAAAACTTGGGTCGAAAACTCCGATTGGCATAACCTTAAACCTATCCCCAATGTATCCGGCGGGTACTTCGGCTAATGATATCCTAGCAGTCAATAATGCAGACGGATACTCGAATCGATGGTTCCTCGATCCAGTTTTTAAAGGGATTTATCCAGTTGATATGATGAACTTGTTTTCCAAATATGTTCATTCTTTTAGCTTCATTCATATAGGAGACCTTGAAGTCATTTCGGCAGATTGCGATTTCTTTGGTATTAATTATTACTCGCGGGGGCTTGTGGAATTTAATGCTGCTTCCGATTTTCTATTTAAACCTTCTTATTCAGATTATCCCAAAACAGCCATGGGATGGGATATAAGCCCTAAGGAATTTAAGGATTTAATCCGCCGCCTGCGCAGGGAATATACAAAACTGCCAATCTATATTACAGAAAATGGTGCAGCTTTTGCTGACACTGTC
>JAKACS010000229.1 GCA_021821235.1 Bacillota bacterium | reverse complement strand
AACTTTTACTATAAAAGTAAATACTTTCGCAAAATTAGACAAAACAAATGGTTTGTTTTGGTTTTCGACAAAAAGCTCCCACTGTTTTTGAACGATTATCGACATTTTTCCCCTTCTTTCAACAGAAATCTTCCAAACCCTATCAAATGCAGGAAACTCTTCAAATCGTTTCCAGTAAGCAAAGCACCTAAAGCGGGAAACAAAATACGAGTTTTATCAATGCAAAAAAGCAAGGTGTTATGCACCTTGCTTTTTTTAAAATATATTTTTAAAGCATTGGATGGTCGTGCTTTGCTTTTAGACGCTGCCATCTTTTTTCAACTTCTGTTTCAAATTCTTCTAAAAGTGGCTTGTTTTCTTCTTTTAGCAAATGTTTTGTTTTACCCATATATTTTAACCAGTCGGAAAGCGGAATTCGCTTGCTCTTCGCTTCAGGATCGTACGTAATGGTAGTAACTCCTTGCTCAACTTCATAAAGCGGGAAGAAACAAGAATTAACGGCTGCCTCCATAATTGTGCTGCCATATCGATCTTCTGATTTCCAGTTTAACGGACAGGTAATAAGGATTTTGCCGTAAACTGTACCGACGTTTTGCGCATACCACTGCGCTTTAGCACCTTTTTTCACCAAATCCTGTGGAAATCCTTCAGAACCGGTAAAGACATAAGGAATATTGGTTGAAGCCATAATTTGGGCTGTGTCTTTATGGTGGAATGCTTTCCCCTTTTGGGTTTTCCCGACACCCGTTGTGCTTGTCATATGACCAAATGGCGTTGAATAAGACATTTGCGAACCAGTGTTCATATAGCCTTCGTTATCATATTCAAGCATGATGAGCTTATGACCGCGAAGCGCTGTACCAATCGCTGAGCCCATTCCGATATCCATTCCGCCGTCACCTGTTACCATTACAAATGTTGCATCATCGGAAACTTGGATTTCCCCGCGGCGCTTTAGTTCAAGGAAGGCTTCGACCGTACCGGAAAGTGTTGCGGCACCATTTTGGAACAAGTTATGCATCATTGTCTGCCGGTGGGAGCTATATGGATACGATGTTGTCGTAACATAGGCACAGCCTGTTTGGAAAAGCGTGACAATATCGCCTTCAATCCCTTTAAAGAACAATTCAAGGCCTGAGAAAATACCGCAGCCAGGGCATGCACCATGGCCTGAAGCCAGTCGTTTCGGCTTCGTTGTTAAAGCACGAAGCGGCGGGATTTTTACTTTTAATTTATTTGTATCGGGATCCATTTGGACATCAATTAAACCGGTTTTGTACGCATCGCCATGCTGCGGTTCAATCACTGGTTTAATGGCTTTTTCCGGATTGCCGGGAACAATGCCATAATAGTCAAACGGTTTTTCGGCATAGCCTTTTTCCATTGCTTCGATTGCCATTTGGAAAAAGCTTTCCGCATCTGATGCATAGAAATCTTTTCCGCCAAGCCCAAAAACTCTGCTTAGCACGATCGTTTGATTCGCTTTATCGTCTTGAAGTGCAGACTTTACTTCATGTGTTAAGTTCGGGCCGCCTGCTCCGAAGGAATCCGCACGCTCACCCACTAAGACAGCTTTTACATTTTTCAGCGCTTCACGAATTTCTTTTGCCGGGAATGGGCGAAGAATATTCGGGCTGATAACACCTGCTTTAATTCCTTGTTTACGAAGTTTGTCTACGACATCTTTTGCAGATTCCGCTGCAGAGTTTAAAAGAAATACTGCAACTTCTGCATCATCCATATGATATAAATCAAGAACCGGATATTCTCTTCCTGACAATTTTGCGTATTCGGCGGCTACTTCTTTAAAAACATCCCCTGCTGCATACATCGCTTCAGATTGCTGATAATGGTTGTTTAAGAGATTATCCCCATCCATATGTGCACCAATTGTTACCGGTTTTTTGGGATCGCGGATAAAGTTGTAGTCAGTATTGCACTCGCCAACAAATTGCTGAACAACAGCGCGATTTTTGAAATATTCGACACGCCGTTTTTGATGGGAAGTCCAGAAGCCGTCATATGCGACAATAACTGGAAGACGGACTTTCGAATGCTCGGCAATTTTCAATGCCATGATATTCATGTCATAGACTGCCTGCGGTGTTTTTGCTGTCAAAATAACCCAGCCGGTATTGAGTGCATAGTACAAGTCTGAATGGTCGCCGCGAATATCGAGCGGCCCGCTGACAGCGCGTGTAACCAAGTTCAGCACCATTGGGAAACGTGTTCCGGACTGAACTGGAAGCTGTTCAAGCATATATAAAAATCCGTTTGCGCTCGTTGCATTAAACACCCTTGCACCTGTTACGGCTGCGCCGTAACAAATTCCTGCAGAGCCGTGTTCACCGTCAGCTGCAATCAATTTAATATCATGCTCGCCGCGCGTTTTCATTTGGTCTAAGTACTGCGCTACTTCAGTAGAAGGCGTAATCGGAAAATAGCCCATAATATGATAGTTAATTTGTGCGGCAGCCATAGCCGCCATTTCGTTCCCAGATTCAAACACTGAAATCTGTTCTGTTAACAAATGATTATTTGAATTTTCTTCTAAAATTGCCATTATGCGATCCCCCCTGCCACATAAGGAAAGTTTTGCTTCACGCGGTGTTCGTCAGCATAGCCGATCATTTCCCGTAGGTCGCTTAATGCATCTGTCGGGCAAGCTTCCACGCATTTTAAGCAGCCTTTGCAATATTGATAGTCAATACCTTTTAAAAACATTTGTTTTCTGCCACGCTTATCCTCGCCTTCTTCCCAAACAAAGCACATATCTGGGCAGACGTTATCGCAGGCAGCGCAGTTAATGCAGGCTTCTTGCTTAAACTCAGGCAAAAATCCTTGTCTTGATCCGCTCAAATCTTTTAAAATACTATTTGCTTGTGCAGTGACGACACCGCCGAGCTCTTGTGTCAAATAGCCGAGCAACGGCTGCGGCCGGGAAAAGCTTTTTCCTTCAGCTCCTTCTGGAACTTTGTATTCTTTAAATTGAACCTCATTATAACCGCGGTTGAACGTGCGGATATTCGGTTCCACAAGATGCGGATATTTCTTTTCAAATGTTTTTCGGATAACGCCCCTCATGTTATCAGGGTCGAGGAAGTCACAAATTCGGTAAAGTGCTCCCAGCATCGCTGTATTGACTTTCGTTTTTTCTTCAACCGCAATGTTAAGCGCATCCACAATAGCAAGTGTGCCGTATTCCAATTTTAAATCTTTTTTTACATCGTCAAAATCACGCGTCGTATTCACGAGAACGATTCCATCTGCATTCAGCCCGCTAACAACATCGATTGTTTTGTATAATGCTTCGTGAAAAACACCAACTACATGCGGCTGTTCGATTGGGCTATGGTCGCGAATCGGAACTCCCGGATCACAAAAACGAATAAAACTCTTTACTGGAGATCCTTTCTTTTCCGAACCGTAGGATGAAAAGTTGGAACCGTTTAAACCGAGTCCTAATATTGCTGCTTCAGCCAGCATTTTTCCGGCCAAATTGGCTCCAAGTCCTCCAATTGATTCAAGGCGGATTTCATAAAATCCGAGGTCATTTTTCTTTGGTAAGACTGACATAATCTCCCTCCCTCTATTTCTTAAGAAATTTTCATAAAGAAAACATGCTTGTGATTTACAGGCAGTGCCTAAGCATGAGCATGGCTCGTTGTTATCTCTATGTTTTTCAGAAATTAAGTTGTTTTTAGTAAAATTAACTTCCCTGTCATTATTGTATGGCAACATTTTTTCATAAGCTGTGACAAATGTTAAACATTTTAAAATATTTTGTAGTACACATTGTTTTTATTTGATAAAAACGTTATTATATTCAGCTTTATTAAATGAGAATAATTATATAACAGATTATAAATTGTTATATAACAATTATTGTGATGACGAATTTTGAGACGAATTTTGCAGATTTCGGAGGAACTTTGCGAATTTGATAGTGGATTCGACGACTTTTTATAGCTTTTCTACAACTAAATCCCAAACAATTCCATAATCGCTTTTTCAATGTTAAAAGGTTCGTCTCTTTTAAAGAGACGAACCGATTGTTACAGATCGCTAATTACAATATATGCAGCCTTTACTGGACCATGAACACCAACGACCAGGTTTAATTCAATATCGGCCGAGTTGCTTGGACCGGTAATGAAGTTGACGCAGGAGGGAACTTCCCCTCCCTGTTTCTCAATCTCGCGCATTTTCTGTGCGGCTTGGGTCATTCTTGGAACAATGGTGCTTTTCGGTACAAGGGCAATATAAGTGGTAGGCAAAAAGCTGACGGTTCTTCCGCGGTTTTGATTGCTAAAAAGAACAACAGTCCCTGATTCGGCAAGAGTAATGTCACTAATTGTGATTCCTACATTTGCCCGCTCTGCTATAGCAACATTCTCTGCTCCAAGCTTATAGTCCCATTCATGGACATCAATTGATTCTGCAGGCCATTCCTGTTTCAATAAACGACCCAGCCCCCATTTGCTGAAGCGTTCATCCTTCCAAGTGATTACCGAACCGCCACCAAACTCGTTAACAACCTCTTTTAAGGTTGTCGCCAAGGTTTTGCTCTCAGTAATTAGAATGGCTGTATGAATGTTTTTGCATTGTTTAATCAGCACTTCCAAAAGTTCGTCCTGATCAGCATTTTTTAACACTTCATGCTGCGGTTGATGCTTCCACTTTGGTCTTTCAACCGGTGTTGTGATTCGCGCGCGGCCGAGGTTGTTTGCGATTTGATTGAGAAAATTTTCCCGGTTTTGAATCGTACCCGTCATGATTTTTTCTCTCCTTTTTCGCGATTTTTATACCAGTCTCTAAATCGTTCTTTATTCGGAGCGGGAAAATCGCGGATTTCCGTCCATGCCTTAAGTGGCCCAGGCCCTTTAGAAATTTTGCCTCCGTCCATGAATGGATTCATCGCTGCCGGGGCAATTTTCGAACCAAGCTTATACAACATTGGCGAGGCAGCACCAAGGCCAAACGCCTTCATCGCTAATTTTTCCGAAATCGGTGCTTTGCCTTCTTTTTCAACGATTACTTGACGGTGCTTTAATAACAAATTGTGCAACGGTATCTTTACAGGGCATACTTCTGTGCAAGCACCGCATAATGACGAAGCATATGGAAGCTCTTTGTATTCGTCATATCCACCAAGCAACGGTGACAACACCGCACCAATTGGACCGGAATAGATCGATCCGTATGAATGTCCGCCGACATGGCGGTATACTGGGCAAACATTAATGCACGCGGCACAACGAATGCACTGAAGAACGGATTGGAATTCACCACCCAAAATCCCTGAACGTCCGTTATCGACAATCACAAGATGGAATTCTTCTGGTCCATCAGCGTCCAGCTCTTCCCGGGGTCCGGTAAGAACCGTAATATAGCTTGTTAACTTTTGGCCCACCGCGCTTCTTGTCAACAAACTTACAAGTACTTCCATTTCTTCAAAGGTTGGCACGATTCTTTCCATCCCCATTACCGTTATTTGCGTTTTCGGCAGCGCGGTGACAAGGTCAGCATTCCCTTCGTTTGTTACGAGACTAAAAG
Organism: Bacillota bacterium; assembly: GCA_021821235.1. Next base: position 374 of record JAKACS010000229.1, on the reverse strand, counting down.
AGCCGGTTTCTGCTACTGCAAAGTTGCAGCCAGTAATGCCAATATCGGCAGCTAAATATTTTTTGCGTAAAGTTTCACGAGCAAACTGTGCCAGTTCCTCAGGTTTTGACGTCTTATCATAACCTAGTTTTTCTGCAAATACATCGCGGATTTGCTCCTTGTTTTTATGCAATGCTGGCACGACAATATGCGATGGCGGGTCATGGTCATCGATTTGCAGAATATATTCGCCGAGATCAGTTTCAACCACCTCGCAGCCTTCTTCTTCCAAGACGGCGTTTAAGCTGATTTCTTCCGTTACCATTGATTTTGATTTTACAATTTTTTTGGCGTTTTTTTTCTGAATGACACCGCGTATATATTCGTTCGCTTCA